>JABXHO010000079.1 GCA_013373595.1 Flavobacteriales bacterium
TACTTCCGCTGGCACCAGTAAATGCACCTTTTTCGTGACCGAATAATTCGGAATCAATTGTTCCTTCTGGAATTGCTCCACAGTTTACGGCAATGTATTCACCGTGCTTGCGCGAACTCAATTGATGAATG
The DNA here is from genome assembly GCA_013373595.1 of Flavobacteriales bacterium. Classification (GTDB taxonomy): domain Bacteria; phylum Bacteroidota; class Bacteroidia; order Flavobacteriales_D; family Crocinitomicaceae; genus UBA4466. Next base: position 132 of record JABXHO010000079.1, read on the forward strand.
ACTTGTGGAATGATTTCCTTTCCTGTTCCACTTTCACCAGTAACAAGCACGGAAATATCGGTAGGAGCTACTTGAATAGCCACCTCAAGTGCACGATTCAGTAGAACGGCATTTCCGATGATTCCAAAACGTTGTTTAACTTGTTGAATTGTCATATTTCTAATCTCATTTTGCAGGTGGAAGTACTTCAATAACTTCACCCAATAATGTTGCGGTTGTGCAATCGTTGATTTTCACCATTACGTAGGTTCCTTTTTCGAAATCTCCCTTCGGGAAAACCGTCATGGAATTGTTTCCAGCACGCCCCGACATGAATTTCTCTGGCTCTCGTTTCGAAGGACCTTCAACCAATACTTTTTGAACCGTTCCAACTAACTTTTCGTGACTCATTTTTGAGTGCTTTTGCTGCAATTCGATGATTTCCGTCAAACGAGCGCTTTTTACGTCTTCTGGAACATTGTCTTCGAATCGTCTTTCAGCAAGCGTTTTTGGACGTTCAGAATATTTATACATGTACGCAAAATCCCATTTCACAATTTCCATCATGGAAATAGTATCTGCGTGTTCTTCATCTGTTTCATCACAAAATCCTGTGATTAAATCTGTAGAGATGGCACATCCTGGAATGATTCTTCGGATGGCGTCAATGCGCTCCAAATACCATTCGCGCGAGTATCCGCGGTTCATACGCTTCAACATCTCTGTATTTCCTGATTGAACGGGAAGGTGGATGTAGTTACAAACGTTTTCATGTTTCGCAATAACTTCCAATACGTCATCTCCCATGTCTTTCGGGTGTGATGTAGAGAATCGAACGCGTAAATCAGGAGAAACTTGCGCTACCATGTCCATCAATTCCGCAAAATTCGTCGTAGGTTTATCTGGATCTTTGATTTCACCTTTCGATGTCATGTTCCAACGATACGAGTCAACGTTTTGTCCGAGCAACGTTACTTCGCGATATCCTGCTTCGAACAAATCGCGGCATTCTTGAACAATTGTCTCAGGATCACGTGATCGCTCGCGTCCTCTTGTGAATGGAACCACGCAGAATGAACACATGTTATCGCAACCTCTGGTAATCGATACAAAACTGGAAACACCACCTTGGTCAAGTTTCACAGGTGAGATGTCGGCGTATGTTTCTTCTCTCGAAAGTAATACGTTCACGGCTTTCTGTCCTGTTCCTACCTCTTCAATCAAATTGGGTAAGTCACGGTACGCATCAGGTCCTGCAACAAGGTCAACCAGTTTTTCTTCTTCAAGTAAATCCTTCTTCAAGCGTTCCGCCATGCACCCCAAAATTCCCACAACCAGTTCCGGTTGACGTTGTTTACGCTTTTTGAAATTTGTTAGGCGATTACGTACACGCTGTTCTGCATTTTCGCGGATGGAACACGTATTAATCAAAACAACGTCTGCTTCCTCAACATCTCGAGTCGTACTGTAACCATCTTTCGATAAAATCGAGGCAACTACCTCACTATCGGCAAAGTTCATGGCACAACCGTAACTTTCCACATAAAGCTTTTTTCCATGGCCAGCGTTTTCTGCCGCTACCATCGTTGCTTCTCCTTGACGTGATTCGTCAATTTCCTTATCCATTTTAAGAGTCTTGTCCATACGTTTAAATCTCACCAAATCGGTCTGTTGTTCTTTAGAATTCCTTCAATTTCGACCGAGCGTACAAAATTAGGTAAAATGCCGAGTGTGTCAAAATGTCAGTTCGTTATTTATCGTTAATAATCCGAACTTTTTGAAATCAGCTCCGTAGTTTGTACGAAGCAGGGAATGAAAAGTGAAAGCGATTTTTGTGAGCAATCCTAATATATTAACCATAGGTTAAAGGTTAGTTCTCCCAAAAATGACTTTGATTTTGTTATTCCTTTTTATTGCTTATTGATTTTAAAACCTCTTATTTTGCAGGCGCTTGAAACCCTCAACGGAGGATTTAGCAACTTTTTGTAAAGAACACGATACATATGGCAAAGAACTTAGTGATAGTTGAGTCACCCGCAAAAGCGAAGACGATTGAAGGATATTTAGGAAAAGACTTTGTTGTAAAATCGAGCTTTGGACACGTTCGCGATTTAGCGAAAAAAGGTGTTTCGGTGGATGTTGAAAACAACTTTGAACCGAAATATGAGATCTCTCCAGATAAGACGAAACTCGTTTCAGAATTGAAGCAGTTGGTGAAGAAATCTGAAGTGGTTTGGCTCGCAACGGATGAGGACCGCGAAGGAGAAGCGATTTCGTGGCACTTATATGAAACACTTGGGCTTGACAAGAAAGAAACCAAGCGAATTACCTTTAACGAGATTACCAAAACAGCGATTCTAAAATCAATCGAGTCTCCACGAGAGATTAATCTGGATTTAGTTGATGCCCAACAGGCACGACGAATCTTGGATCGATTGGTTGGTTTTGAACTTTCTCCGGTATTGTGGAGAAAAGTACGTCCGAGCTTATCTGCAGGACGTGTTCAGTCTGTTGCTGTGCGCTTGATTGTTGAGCGTGAGCGTCAAATTCAAGCATTTGATTCACAATCTTACTATAAAGTTGTTGGAACGTTTAAGTCGGACAAAGGAACAATCAAATCGGAAGTTTCGCGAAAGCTTGAAACCGAAGAAGAGGTGAAGGAATTGCTCGAATCGTGTAAGACAGCAGATTTCTCTATTCAAGATGTAACGCAAAAACCAGCAACGAAAAAGCCAACGGCACCATTTACAACATCGACGCTTCAACAAGAGGCGAGTTTGAAGTTGGGCTTCACGGTATCGCGTACCATGCAAGTTGCACAACGTTTGTACGAATCTGGAAAGATCACGTACATGAGAACGGACTCGGTGAACCTTTCGGATACAGCATTGAACGCAGCGAAAGCTGAAATTGAAAAAGCATACGGAGCGAATTATTCGCAAACTCGAAAATACACCACGAAATCATCGGGTGCTCAAGAGGCGCACGAGGCGATTCGTCCAACGGATTTTTCTGTTCACTCTTTCTCAGGAGATAGAGATCAAGAGAAATTGTATGATCTAATTTGGAAACGCGCGATTTCTTCTCAGATGTCAGATGCGAAATTGGAGCGTACAAACATTAAGATGTCTGCACCAACGGTAAGTGAAACATTTACAGCGAAAGGTGAGGTGATCAAGTTTGACGGATTTTTGAAGGTGTACCTTGAAAGTTCAATGGACGATGATGAAGATGATTTGGCTCCAGAAGGATTGCTTCCTGCAGTGAAAGTAGGAGAGAAGGTTGATCCGGAAGAGGTAATGGCAACACAGCGTTTTACCCGCCCGCCTTCACGATATGCTGAAGCTTCTTTGGTAAAAGAAATGGAAGGGTTGGGTATTGGTCGTCCATCAACTTATGCACCAACAATTTCTACAATTCAGAAGCGTGGATACGTTGAGAAGCCAGATAATGAGGGTCGTGAGCGAAATTACGACCAGTGGCGCATGAAAGGTGGAGAAATCAACAAGAAAACACTGACCGAAATTACAGGTCGAGAAAAAAATAAACTGGCTCCAACCGATATTGGAATGTTGGTAACCGATTTTCTAGTAGAGCATTTCGGAAGAATTTTGGATTACAATTTCACGGCGAAAGTAGAGCAAGAGTTTGATGAGATCGCAAAAGGACTCGTAGAGTGGACAGCGATGATCAAAGAGTTTTATGCTCCGTTTCATGATCGCGTAGAAGACACACTCGAAAATTCGGAGCGTGTTACGGGAGAACGTGAATTGGGAATGCATCCAGAAAACGGTCGACGAATTATTGCGCGTATCGGGAAGTTTGGACCTATGGTTCAGATGGGAGACGAGCAAGTAGATGGTGAAAAGCCTGAGTTTGCTTCGTTGAGAAAAGACCAGTCGATTAACTCTGTTACACTTGAGGAGGCATTGGAGCTATTCCAATTCCCTAAAACAGTGGGAGAATACGAAGGGGAAGAAGTTGTGGTGGCTGAAGGACGCTACGGACCTTACGTTAAGTTTGAAGGGAAATACATCTCTATTCCAAAAAATGAAGCGATTACATCGGTTGATTTAGACAGAGCCATCGAATTGATCGAGGAGAAGCGAAAAGCGGATGCTCCAATTGCAACATACGAAGGTTTGCCCGTTCAAAAGGGAACAGGTCGGTTCGGTCCATTCATCAAATGGGATGGTATGTTCATTAATGTGAACAAGAAGTACGACTTTGATAATCTTTCAAATGCTGACATCGAGGAATTGATTGAAGCGAAGAAGAAAAAGGAAATCGAAAAGTACATCCACAACTGGGAGGAAGAAGGAATTTCTGTTCAAAAGGCACGTTGGGGACGATTCAATATTGTGAAAGGGAAAATCAAGATTGAAATGCCGAAAACAACAGATGCTGAAGCGTTGACTTTGGAAGAAGTGAAGGCGATTATTGAAGAAAAGGCTCCGAAAAAGAAAACGAAAGCTAAGCCTAAGGCGAAGAAAAAATAAGACTTAACAAGTTTTCAACGTTCGAACTTTCAAAGTTTTGATCGTACTCAGGTAAATGCTTCGTGATCTGACCTATTTTTGTGGAAACACCAGATCATGAAGGATATTTCTATCTATTTCTCACCAGTTGATGCTGCTATCTCTATTCAAGAGGAAAGAATAGGGGCGGACATGAAAATTTATCGAAATGATGATTTTCCAGAGATCGATGAGCCTGGGATAGCTATTATCTACGTTCCGGAGTTTAGAAGTGCAGAAATCAAGCATGTTAAATCCAACGAATCTTTCCGACAGTTTTTGTACAGTTTCCATAGAGGAGATGCCTGGGGGATGACTCTTTACGATCTTGGGAATGTTCTACCGGGAAATACCATTGAAGATACGCGATTTGCACTCGGACAGGTCGTTTCAGAATTGGTAAAGAAGGACGTGATTCCTGTGGTGATTGGTGGTGGACAAGATTTGACGGTAGCATGCTACAAAGGATTTGAAAACCTCGAACGACTCATCAATGTGTGCGCAATCGATAGCGCGTTAGATATCGGAGAACCAAATGATCCGATTCATTCCAATGGTTATGTGAGTCATTTACTGATGCAGCGCCCATGCTACCTTTTTAATTTTGCGAATATTGGATTGCAGCGATTGATGGCGTCTCAGCGAGAGGTGGATTTGTTCGAAAACCTTTATTTCGATATTTGTCGATTGGGTGAATTCAATCAAAATTTCAAAAAAGCGGAGCCCTACCTGAGAAATTCCGACTTGATTTCTGTGGATTTCGAAAGTTTGAGAAGTAGTGAAGTCGACGGTGCGTGTTATACCAGTCCCAATGGTTTTTATGCTGAACAATTGTGTCAACTGGCCAAATACAGTGGTTTGAGTGATAAGTTGAGTTGTTTCGGTGTATTCAATGTAAATCCAAATCAAAATGAAGTTGCTTCAAATCTTTTGGCTCAATTAATTTGGTATTTTATTGATGGTGTGGCGAATCGCTATGGCGACTTTCCAATTGGAAATAAAGTGAATTACACGAAGTTTCATGTTCATTTGGAAGATTTCGATGATGACTTGGTTTTCTACAAGAGCGATAAATCGAGCCGTTGGTGGATGGAAGTGAAATATCCTGCTGGTCAAGGAAGCAAATACGAACGCCATCAAATGGTGCCCTGCGATAGGGATGACTACGATGGAGCCATGAATAATATCATCCCCAACTTGTGGTGGAAAACCCTTCAAAAGCTTTCTTAATCTCTTGGATTCTTTATTTTGTGATTTTTTTAACATTGATCAAAAAAAATGGTCATAATCAAGAAAATTTCTTAACTTGCAGGCTTATTAGGTTGGTCTTAATAGTGTTCAACCCTCGACTAACTCTAGGAAAACTATTTTTTTATGAAAAGAAGACTTTTAGTTTTTTCGACACTTTTTACGCTTGCATCGGGTGCTTTGTATGCCCAGCAAGACAAAGTGATTACTCATTTTATTTTCGATAAGATGAGTTTCAACCCTGCTGCTACAGGAATTAATCAAGGTATTTGTGGTACTACTGTTTACAGAAATCAGTGGGACAGAGTTAACGGAGCTCCAAATTCTGCTTTACTCAATGTGGAAGCGAATTTGTTGCCTGTAATCAAGCAAGACCTTGGTGTTGGTATTTCATTCTACCATGACGCAATTGGCTTTACACGTATGAATCATGTAAAACTAAATGCTTCATACCGATTTAATATTGCTGGAGCGGGTAGACTAGGTGTAGGTGTCGGACTTGGATTGTTTAACATTGGGATGAGCCCTGTGTGGGTGCCGCCAGTTACACAGATTGACCCATCACTCCCTCAAGGTTTTTCTGATAATAAGTTTGATTTAAATGGTGGGTTGTACTGGGTAGGTCTTCAAGATTACTACGTAGGTATTTCTTCTACGCACCTTACAGCGCCTAGATTATCTGACGAAACTGGTTTGCCAGTTGGTGGTTCAACTACTCCGTCAACGGTAACATATGATGCTGCTCGTCATTACTACTTGATGGGAGGTAAGAAATTCGTTGATCTTATTGGAGATGGCGTTCACCTTGATGCGAATGCATTGTTGAGAACTGACTTAGTGAAGTACTCTGCAGACATCAACGCACGTGTGATGTATAAAGATCTTGCGTATGGAGGGTTAACTTACCGTACTTCAGATGCGATTGCAATTATGGTTGGAGCAAGACCGTTCAAATTGAGCAGTTTTGGTCCTCCTATGGATAACTTGTTAGTAGGTTACTCTTACGATATTACAATTAATAAATTGGCGGGTATATCACGCGGTACTCATGAAGTAATGCTGAAGTACTGTTATTACCTTCCACCTGTTCCGATTCAAAAGTCGAAACACCCAAGATGGTTGTAATATTGAAGAATTTTTAAAATATTTGTAACCATTTCTAGGAAGATTCCGTTATATCCAAGAATACATTGATCCTGTAAGTTGTTAATTGAGATATCCGGAAGATAAAAAAGAGGTAGAATGAAGAAACTTTTGTTATTTGCTTTAGTTGGTGTGGTGTTGGCGTCATGTACGTCAAGAACCGGTCACTTAACGGGTTCTCTTGGTAGACGTGTCTACCAACCACAAATCCCACTTGGGATGGTGTATATTCCGTCAGGAGCGTACCAGATGGGAGAGAACGATGGAGATGTGCCATTCTTGCATCAAACGCGTCCAAGAACTGTGTCAGTTCAAGCGTTTTACATGGATCAAACTGAGATCTCAAACAATGAGTACCGTCAGTTTGTGGAGTGGGTGAGAGATTCAATCGCACGTGAAAAAATCTATGAAGGACTCAGCGAAGATGAAGATGCTGAGCGTTACATCAATTACCGCGATCGCTACTTCGATGAAGGAGCACTCGAGTATGTAGATTACGACGCATCGGATCGAGCTTTGAACCGTGAGGTATTTAGCTTGAATTGGGATCGTAGAATTGATTATAACGATGAGGAAATTGTTCCGTTGTTAGCTGATATGTACTACCCGCAGCCACAGCGTTACTACAAAAGAAGAGAAATCGACACCCGTCGTTTAATGTTCCGTTACTACTGGATTGATTATGTCGAAGCTGCGAGACGAGGTCGAATTAACATTTCTCCAAATGGTTACGATAATCAAGGAAATAAAATCATTGATGATCACCGTGAGCTAGAAACTCCTCCGCATCCATTTACGGAAGAGCCACAAGGTCAAGACTTGGATTTGAGTAACGGTATCAACAAGATTGGTCAAAACAACGCGATTCGTGGACATGCAAACCGTCAACGTTTCATTATCGACGAAATCATTAACGTATATCCTGATACACTTTGTTGGGTTCGTGACTTCACGTATTCATTCCACGATCCAATGACAAACATGTATTTCTGGCATCCAGCTTACGACAACTACCCTGTTGTTGGTATTACTTGGGTTCAGGCAAAAGCATTCTCTGTTTGGAGAACTCAATTGTTGAACTCGTGGCTAGTATCAATGGGAGATTTGTTTGTAAACGATTTCCGTTTGCCAACTGAGGCTGAATGGGAAAGAGCTTCTCGTGGAGATTTGAATATGTCACAGTACCCATGGGGTGGACCTTACATTCGTAACGAGTCTGGATGTTTCCTTGGAAACTTCAAGCCTATGAGAGGAAGATACTTCGAAGACGGAGGATTCCATACGGTGAAGGTATTCTCATACAATCCAAACGGATGGGGACTTTACTGTATGGCTGGAAACGTTGCTGAGTGGTGTGAAACTGCTTACGATGAGTCGATGTATGAATTCTCTCACGATTTGAACACGGAATACCGATACAATGCAATGGACTGGGATCCGCCATCAATGAAGCGTAAAGTAATTCGCGGTGGTTCTTGGAAAGATATCGGATATTACCTAAGAAATGCGACAAGAACGTATGAATACCAGGATACTGCAAAGTCGTATGTAGGATTTAGAGACGTAATGACTCACCTTGGTCGTGGAGGTAAGGACTTCACAAAAGAAGGTGGTGAGGAAATTCGTAGCGATATTCAACTTCGCTAGAATATATAACAACAACAATCAAATAAATTAAACCTAAAACAAGGAAAAACTATGAAACCAGGAAGTAAAGGATGGAAAAAGTTCATGGCTAAGCTCTACGGATTTGGAGCGGCTGTTGTAATCGTTGGGGCGTTATTTAAGATTCAGCACTGGCCAGGTGCCTCGTACATGCTTATCGCAGGACTAGGAACGGAGGCGTTGATCTTTATTTTCTCTGCATTTGAACCAATTCACGAAGACCCAAATTGGGAGTTGGTTTACCCAGAATTAGCATTAGGACATGCTGATGATCTCGATCACGAAGCTTTGCCTGCAGCAGGAGGACGTAGAGGTGCTGTTGGAGGAGGTAGCGGTGTTACTGATCAACTCGACAAAATGTTAGAAGAAGCAAAAATCGATGGAGAATTGCTAGAACGTCTTGGTGACGGAATGCGTGCTCTTGGTGATAATGCAGCTCAATTGAAAGGTGTTACTTCTGCAGCAGCAGCAACAGGTTCTTACGTAGATAGCCTTCAAGCAGCTTCTGATAAAGTATCTAAGCTTTCTGAAGCTTACGAAAGAGCGTCTGTATCTATCTCAGGTATGACTTCTTCTCAAGCTGAAGGTGAGTCATTCGGTGAGCAAATGCAAAAAGTATCTAAGAATTTGTCTGCATTGAACAATGTATACGAATTGCAATTGAAAGGTTCTTCAGCGCACTTAGAAGCTACTGAGAAGTTCCAAGGACAAGTAACTGAAATGATGAAGAATCTTTCTGAATCAGCTGAAGATACGCGTCTATACAAAGAAAACATGGCAATGTTGTCCAAGAATTTGACTGATTTGAATTCGGTTTATGGTAACATGTTGAAAGCGATGACAATTAACCGAGGATAATTTTTTCTCGGATAAGTGTTACTTATCGCTTTTTATGAATTAACATGTAGTATTAACCCTAGGAAAATTATTTAAACATGGCAGGAGGAAAAGAAACCCCCAGACAGAAAATGATCGGTATGATGTACTTGGTACTCACCGCTCTGCTTGCCCTAAATGTATCTAAATCGATCCTTGATGCCTTCGTAGCAATCGAGGAAAATATTCAGGTAGCGAACATCGTTCAGGTGGATCGTGGAGATGGATTCTACAGTGATGTTAAATCGGAACTCGCTGGTTCAAAAGATTCATCACAAGTGGCTAAAAGAGAAAAACTCCAATATGTAATTAAGCAAATGGAGAAAATCGATGAAGAAACATCCAAAATGATTGGATTCATCGATCAATTGAAAATTGATGTATTGAAAGAAGCTGGAGAATCAGTTGACACGTACAAAGATGAGAACGAGGAAACTATCCTTTGGAAAAAAGGTGACGGTCCACGTCCAATTCGTATGAATCTGAAAGCTGTACAAGCACAGGATAAATACGATGAACCAATGCGTGTTCTTGGAATTGATGAAAGCATCCAAAAACCAAAAGGTAAAGGTCTTGAGTTGTGGAACAAATACAATGAATTCCGTAAGGACATTGTTGCATTAACTGGAACTTACACTTGGGGTGAAGGAAATAAATTCTCAATTACACCAAAAGACATCAACACATTCAAGAATAACCAAGAGTTAACAGCTCAAGTTACGAAGATGGTTGAGGGAAGTAAAGCAAACCTAAAGGAAGACAAGCAAGTATTGATTGACCTTTACATGATGCTTACGAAACAAGAAAAGAACGAAGTGCACGATATGAAGGATGTACACTGGATCGGAAAGACTTTCGACCACTCTCCTTTGGTAGCGGCAATCGCTTCTTTATCGTCATTGGAACAAGATGTCTTGGGAGCACGTGCTTTAGCATTGGCTCACTGGAAAGGAAAAGTTTCAACTGGAGAATACAGCTTCAACAAAATTATGCCTTTGGCTTACGCTCCTGCGGTAGCGAACCAAGGAGAAGATGTTGAAATTAAAGTAATGATGGCAGCATTCGATTCTGATAACCAGCCAACAGTTACAACTTCTCAAGGTACAGTTGACTACCCTGGAAACGGACAAGGTATCGTTAAGATGAAAGCTGGAAGTTCAACTATGACTGTTTCAGGTACAGTATCGATTAGAAACAAATCAGGTGTGGCTAAAACTGAAAAGTGGGAGTCAGAAATCGTGGTTATGAAACCTTCTGGTTCTATTGAGCTTCCTGAATTGAACGTGTTGTACCGTGGTTATCCAAACAAAGTTGATCCAACGGCGTCTGGTTACCCAACAACTGTTTTGACAGGATCTAACTGTACAGTTTCTAAATCTGGAAACCTTTACATCGCGAAGCCAGGAAGTGGTAAAACTGCTTACCTAACGGTGTCAGGTAAAACAGCTGATGGAAAAACAGTTCAGTTGAAGAAAGTAGAATACAGAGTTAGTGCATTGCCAGATCCAGAATTATACTGGGGTGGTGTGAAAAACGGAGGTAAGGCGTCTAAATCGCAAACGAAATTGTTCGCGAAATACCCGCCAGAAATTCCATTGAGCGCTCAGTTTAATATCATTAAATGGGAATGTCAAGTTCCTGGAGCACAAGGAAAGCCACCAGGAGGACCTGGGTCTAACATCTCTGCAGCAACGAACTTGTTGCGTGCGGCGAAACCAGGTAGCCAAGTAAGTTTTATTTGTACAGTAGTCGGTCCGGACGGTATCCAGCGTAAGAAAGCTGGAGCATTTAAAATTTAAATTTAAAACAAGAGGATTATGAAAAGTCTATTCATGAGTGTAGTTGGGGTTGTCCTGTTCGCAGGAACAACGTTGGGACAGATTGAAGAAATCAATGGTGGACCAGTAAATGTACCAACAGAAGGAATTATTGATGGTGTGTTTATTCAAGAACATATCCCAACAAAACGAATGGTTCCTTACACAAACGTTCGAGAAGCAGATGCGATCTGGAGCCGTCGTGTATGGGAATACATAGACTTGCGCGAGAAAATTAACCAACCATTGTACTACCCAATGGACGAAATTACCCCATATGCTTGGGTACGTAATTCGTCACGTTGGAGTCTTTGGACGATCATCAGACAACATGTTATGAATGGTGATTTACGTGTGTTCTCGCCATACAATCCACTTAGTTATGGTCTTGGTGTGTGGGATGGTGATCAATTGAAATACCCTATCGACCCACAAGATGGGATGAACTTCTACACAGACTCTGCATTTAGAGATGAGATGACGTTCTACCTTGGAGAGCTTGGACCAGTTAGTGATGTTCCACTTGTAGATGACTACGGTGAAAATATCATTATTGAATTACCTGATGGAACTCAGTCTTTCCAGTACGAAGATCCGGATACAATCTGGTACCAATCAAAAGATATCGTTCAGTATAGATTGAAAGAAGATTGGTTCTTGGATAAACAGCGTTCGGTACTTGACGTGAGAATTATCGCCATGGCGCCAGTTCGTTACAAAATGGACGTAGATGCAAACGGAAACAAAACAATTGCTGGATTGCAAGAGATGTTCTGGTTGTATTTCCCACACTGTCGTTTCGTATTCAATAACTACTTTGTATACAACGAAAAGAACGACGCGCAATGGATGAGTTTTGACGACTTATTCTGGAAACGTAAGTTCAATGCGGTTATTTACAAGGAAAGTAATGTACACGATCGCGAGATCGAATCGTACAGAGCTGGAATTGACGCATTGTACGAGTCTGACAACATCAAAAATGAAATTAGAAACATCGAGCACGACATTTGGTCGTTCTAATGGACACAATATTTCTGAAATCCCTCTAGCAATTTGTTAGAGGGATTTTTTGTTTTTATCGATATGGTTTAAGAGATTTCAAATTTGTCTCGCAAAGCATCCTCCGAGTTCCATCCAAATAACTCCCCGTAACATTTCATCCGAATAGGGTTATATAGTCAATAACAACTAAAACCTGGAGTAATGAAATGTCTTCTACCCATTCTTATTTTTTTTGCAAGTTATAGCAACGCACAAGTACCGCTTAAAGATCTCCCTGGAGTCGTGAATGGCTCACCGTGGATGAATACCCATATTCCGACCAAACAAGTCATTCCATACCCATATATTGCCGAGCGTGATGTACTATGGAGTAAACGAATCTGGCGGGCAATCGATATGAGAGAGAAAATCAATCAACCGATTTATTACCCACTGGACGAAGTAACGTCGCTTGAATGGATTACCAATGCATCTCGATGGAGTCTCTGGACCATTATTCGAAAGCATGTCATGGAGGGTGATTTACGTGTTTTTTCACCGTACAACCCTGTGAGCTACGGCTTGGGAGCTTGGGATGGTGATCAACTGAAATATCCTGTTGATCCCGAACCGGGTGAAAATTATTATACGGATGCGAATTTTCGTTCGGACTTATTGTATTACCTCGGACGCCTCGGACCTCAAAGTGATATCCAATTAGTAGGGGATGATGGACAACCGTTGGTGGAAATCGATGAGAATGGAATGGAGAGCTTTGTGTATGAATCACCTGATACGTTTTGGTACGAGTCGAAAGACATTGTGGAATACCGTTTGAAAGAAGATTGGTTCTTTGATAAACAACGGGGAGAGCTAGACGTACGCATCATCGCAATTGCACCAGTTGTATACGACAAAACTTACGATAGTCAGGGCAATGAAGAGATTGTTGGTAAGAAGGAATTGTTTTGGCTGTATTTCCCGCACTGCCGTTTTATCTTCAATAACTATTTCACCTACAATGAGAAAAACGACGCACAGTGGATGAGTTTCGATGATTTATTCTGGAAGCGGAAATTCAGCAGCTACATTTACAAAGAAAGCAACGTGGCAGATCGTTCCATTAACAGTTATGCACACGGTGTGGACGCGCTTTATGAATCAGAACAAATTACCCAAGAAATACGAAACTTTGAACACGATATTTGGTCGTATTAAGAACAACGTTCAATAGTCTTTCCCTTCAACAAGTGGATGAAATATTTCCACAAGAAGGGAGAGCTTAGGACGTTCAACGTCAGTCAACGCAATTCGCGCGTTGATCATTTGTGTATGACGAAAAGACGAGATAAGTGTACAGCCTCAGATTAATCGTTTAGATCCCAAGAGTACTCTTTGTAAGTGATTTTTTGCTTGTCCAACTGATCTGTTCGGTACTTGTTAATGAAATCAAACACGGTTTTTCCACCTTTGGTGAAGTCCTCTTCGTACCATTGGAAGATTTGCGAAATCTGTACTTCTTTCTTTCCATAGGTATTCTTGGATGTATCGTTCAAGAAACGCTTTGTTTGTGTTGTCATTTGTCCATAAACAGAACCAGGTGTGTAGGCTCTGTTAAGAAGTATTGGACAGGATTCACTCGCACAATTGAGTGCAAAGTGGATACGTGGCTCATTGAAACGCTTACGGATTACGTCATTCTCAATTTGATTTAGAGAATACGTTTGTCCACCCAGCTGAATGAATTTTTTATGCCAAGGTTTCGCAGTAATCTTCGTGATAGAAGACGTTGGGAAATTATCCACAATCAATTTGATGGTGTAAATGTTATAGGCATTGATCCAATACGTTAGTTTTTGTGCCGATGACCAACCCGAACCAGGATAATTCGATTCGAACTCTTTCAAGATTTCGTCCAGTTTCGATTTATTGGCTTTGATTCCAGCATAGTTTACATTTCCGCTTGAAGAAACATACGTTGAGAGCAATGAATTCAAGTTTTTGTACTCATGGAAATTGTAGTTGTCTTCAGCCTCAACCACTTTTTCTTCAGGAATTTCAATTTCTACAGGTGGAATTGTTTCATCCTTCAATAAAACGCCTTCCTCAGCAATTTCTCTCAATTCTTCAGCAGTAGCTGGTACTGTTCGCTCAACCTTGGTTCCATCTTCTTTGGTTTCCACACGCGTGATTACCTGATTACCATCCTCATCAAGTGAAATGATCGCCTTGTCCTTATTTTCTGTTTCAGTTTCTGAATTCGATTCAGTCTTTTGCTCTGTTTTCGTCTCGTTGTCATTTTCGTCAGAAGGTGTTTCCGTTGAAGAATCGTTGCACGAAGAAAATACAAGTGCAAAGGCAAATGGTGCTAGAAGGTAAAATGTACGTGTTTTCATAATGGTGTGACGGATAAGTAATCGTTTACTTACCAAAGTTACTCTAATGATTTATAATTCGCAATCCAATTCGGGTCGGTTACGTCATTTAACAATAACCAAAAGCTCGAATCCAAGAAAAAATCCCCGTCGATGTGGTTAATTCCGTAACGCTCACCAAGATAAATTTCCTGCTTTGGAGAAGGTTTGTGGTACTTATTGCTCCAACCTAGATCGTTTCTAGTCCGAAAAGGATACACCGAGAATCGAATTTTCCAAAGTGAATCAAACGGAACACAAGAAGGAATGTCTTCGTAGGTAATACTGTCCTTGAATACGTCGCACGACAAACCATGCTTCTCGAATAAATTTTCGCGCTTTGGGTTGTAAATGCTTGGCCAATGCCCCGATATAATTTTAATGAAGGTATTCTTGTCGCATATTTTCTTGTGCGACAGCGTGCGACCGTTGTTAATAAAACAGACATAGGTGGTCAACATAGAATTCGCTCCAATGGAAACACGTACTCCGAAAACGGGGCGGGGCTCAGGTGAGCTAGCAGGGGTAATCGATGTACAGATACCCCAAATTACTAGTAGTGCTACGATTGGGAGTGGGAGTCGCATGGTCTAAGTTAATGAAAATCATTTGATTTCAATAAATCGGGCGTGTTTTCAGGGCGTTCGAGCGGGCTATTCGCTATATCTCCAACACCCCCGATGGGTTGTCGGAGGATGCCGCTGCTATCCCTAACGCTTTCGAACTTCCCGTTCGGCGTTAGTCTTTGGAAGGAGTTCAACTTCTGCGCACGCGCACGTTAGCGTAGTCGTATTAGAAATACAATAGGGTATTGATAAATGCGGATAGTATTAAAAGCGATAGATCTTATTCGGAGTGATGCACGTATTCAACTTGATGTCATGAAATTCAATGCCTTCAATGTCATCTTCCAACTCATCAAAATGATTCAAACCAATAAAGGTGCAGCGCGGAGAGCATTTTTTGAGGAAACGGTCATAAAATCCCTTTCCATAGCCAACACGATTTCCATGTTTGTCAACAGCCAATAGTGGAACAAACACATAATCAAAATGTTCGGCAGCTACAACACGACCTCGTTTCGGTTCAGGAATGCCGTAGTCGGAGATTTCCAGTTGGTCTTCAGAATCGAAAATCACCTGCTTCATCTCATTGGTCTTGAAATTAGCTTTTGGAATGGCAACTTGAGCGCCAAACGATTTCGCTTTCTCCCAAATCTTATAGGTGTTGATTTCTTTGTTCCGTTCAATCGGAAGAAAAATACTGATCTTTTTTCCTTCTAATTGATACTTGCTAAAAACCATGTGACAAATCGCATCTGAAATATCTTCCAGCTGTCGTGGCGAAAGTGCCTTGCGTTTAGCAATATATTTATCGCGAACCTCTTGTTTCGTCATAACCTACATGCCTGAAAATAGCGATTGAGCAGAAGACATAACTTCTTTTTCGTTCAAATCATTCACGCGCCCTAAAGCACGATTGAACGCCACACAAATCAAATCCTCCAAATCTTCTTTTTCAAATTGACTCAAATCAGCGTTAATTTCCAACGAGGTTAACTCACGGTTTCCATTCATCGAGAGACGGATCAGACCATTTCCTGCATCTTCCGTAATCTCCATATCTGCAAGCCGTGTTTTACTTTCTTCCGACTGACGCTTTAAGTCTTGTAACTTGTTGATTAGATCGTTATTCAGCATGTTATTTGTTTATCGAAGATAAATATACTAAATTCGGTGAATTGTGGAGGGAAGTTCCTTCTATTTGTATGACTTAACACCGTACAAAACTGCACTACTGATGGATTAACGACACAATAACTTAGATTAACAACTAGTACTTTGAATAAACTTTTTTTACTCGGATTTTCCGCATTTGCACTTCTCGTATTTATTGGATCGGGATTTAGTTCTGGCAAAATCGACCAAATTGACCCGAATGCATATTCGGTAGAGCAGGTTCTCAATCAGTTGGGAGACACGCCACTCAATCACTCCATTAGTCAAGTAGACTTGGCAAAAGCCAAAATGGGAGAAGAGCTCATCTTCAACGGATATACAATGCGCGACGGCAAAAAGTCAAAACGCATTTCAACGTATTTCGTTTGTACAGACTGCCACAATACCACGAAAGAATTTAGCGATATCAGTAGTCAATCAACAGATGACCGATTGAAATATGCTCAAGAAAATGGTCTTCCGTTTTTGCCGGGATCAACCTTGTGGGGAATCTACAATCGAACGTCGTTCTACAACGATGACTACGTGAAAAAGTATGGAGACTTGGTAGATGATGCAAGACATTCGCTTCCGAACTCGGTGCAATTGTGCTCGAAATACTGTTCATCGGGTCGCTACATTGAAGATTGGGAACTCGATGCAATCATGCACTATTTCAAAAAGAACGAGTTAAAAATTGGTGATCTCGATTTATCCGATAAAGACCTTTACGCAATCGTAAAAGGAGGGTTGTCTTCAGCAGAAAAAAGTGAGCTGATCAAATCCATTAAAGGTTCGTACAGACAGTCGTATTCTGCTACATTCATGGAAACAATGGATCGAAGCGAACGCAAATATGGTAAAGGAGGAAATGTGGAAAATGGTAAATACATCTACGAGAATGCATGTATGTACTGTCACGAAAACAAACGTGTGACCTACCTTCACCTAGACAATGGAAAACTTTCTGGACGCTTTCTATGGAAAAATCGTAAAAATTGGTCCGATCAGTCAGTTTATCAAATTGTACGACACGGAACCTATTCGAAAATTGGTAGACAGCAATACATGCCGCACTACACCAAGGAAAAAATGAGCGATGAACAATTAAACGACCTCGTTGCTTATATCAAACAAATTGCGAAAAAATGATAAAACAACTACTCGTGCTGTCTTGCCTTGCTTTGGCATCAGCTTCACACGCACAAAACGTAGAAGAAACGTTTACTGGAACACGCGTGATTAATGGTCACTCTGTTGAGACCCTCAAGGGTCGAATTCTCGAGTTTCGAATTGAACACCGTTTTGGTGATATCGCTGGAACAAATGGTGGAGTGCAGCAGTTCTTTGGATTCGATCAAGCGGCGGATATTCGCTTTGCCTTCGAATATGGTTTAACAGATAAATGGATGATTGGTCTCGGAAGATCAAAGGGAACAGGAAGCCCATATCGCTCGCTTGTCGACGGATTTACGAAGTACAGAATCTTGACGCAGGAAAAAGATGGTACGCCATTAAGTTTAGCTGCGATGGGTTCTGCTGTAATTTCCTATCAACAAGCATCGGATGATCTTACTCAGGTAATTAGCTATCCAAAATTTTCACACAGAATGGCATACAGCGCACAAATAATTGCTGCTCGAAAGTTCGGTGAGAAGTTGAGCCTGCAAATCATGCCAACATATGTACATCGAAACCTGGTAACGAATGACGATTCGAATGGCTTGTTCTCATTAGGAGGAGCCATCAACTATAAATTCAATAAAACCTACGGGCTTATCGTTGAATATTACCAGAATTTCAATCCTGCGGGACTTCGTGAAAACATGAAAAATAGTCTGGGTGTGGCATTTGAGTGGACAACCAACGGACACAATTTCAAAATGAACTTTACCAACTCGCGTGGTTTCGGAGAAACACAATTCATTCCGTACACAACATCAGATTGGTTAGCGGGTGAGTTCCGATTTGGATTCAGTATTTCTAGAAAATTTAAGCTATGAGAAAAACATCGTACATAATACTTGGATTGGTGACGTTTGTATTAATGGCTGTCTCTGTCGCTTCGTGTAACAAAGATAAAACGCTCATTGAACCCGTTGTAGATAATTCAGCGTGTCCAGATACCATTTCTTTTGCCGCAACTGTGGAGCCGCTCATTCAAGCAAATTGCTCTACAAGTGGTTGTCACGACGCTGCAACTGCAACAAGTGGATACAATTTAGAAGGCTACGTAAATATTTCTACCAACGCTAACATCATTTCTGACGTTATTAACCACAATAGCGGTCCTACTCCAATGCCTTTTGGACAGCCAAAGTTGAATGATACACTTATCCAACAATTCGATTGCTGGGTGGCTCAAGGTACGCTGGACAACTAAATTTTATAACTTAAACACAAACAAAAACTATGAAAAAAGGCTACATCTTAACTTCGTTGGCATTAGCATCAATCGGATTCTTCGCTTTTCAGAATGCTGGTGAATCTAGCGTTATTGGAGAGTTCAACAAAGAACACTTCCAATCAGGCGGAGGACAATCTGGCTTAACAGGAGCTCCTGGAGAACAAAACTGTACACAATGTCACACAGGATCAGTTTTAGATGGTTCTTCTGAGAATTCATTTGCCTTGTTAGACGGAACAACACCTGTTACAGCTTACGTTCCAGGAACAACATACACAGCAACACTTCAGCAAACATCATCTCCATCAAAATCTGGCTTCTCTTCAACAACTTTGGACGGAACAGATGCAATGGCCGGATCGTTAATTGGAGCTGGAATTGGAGGAACACAAAACTTTTCATCAGGTTCACGTGATTATGTTTCACATACATCTGCAAGTAATACTTCTGGACAATTTGCTTGGTCGTGGGTAGCACCAGCAACGGATGTTGGACCTGTTACATTCTACATCGCTTCGAACATTGCGAACGACAATGGTAACACTACAGGCGATATGATTTACTTATCGACGCACACCATCGGTTCTACAGCAAGTGTTGATGAGCAAGATGTAATCGATTCTAAATTCACAGCAGGATACAACGCAACTTCGAATAAATTGGTTGTTGATTTCACTTCTCTTGCAATGGGAGAAATGAACTTGAACTTGGTTGACTTGAACGGAAAATCTGTATTCACGTACAACTTGGGTCAATCTGAAGTAGGAGAGAACCACGAAACAATTGCACTTCCTTCTAGTTTGGATGATGGAATTTACATTGTTCACTTCTTCGTAGGAAACAAAGCAATGTCTGCAAATATCATGGTGAAGAAATAAGACTTCAACAAAATAGATTGAAATCCCACTTGAAAGAGTGGGATTTTTTTGTTTCTATCGGGGCTAACGTTGCTCAGCGATTTCCTTCAGTTTCTGGTTCATTGCTTCAAAACCTTCTTTTGTTTCACCATCCAATTTCTTCTTAAGAAAGGGAACCAAGATTCCTGAAAATGATTCTTTCTGGGTAAAGGTCGTAGTTCCATCTTTCTGTGGAATGCATTCGAAGGTATGTCTCCCGTCAAAAAGCCCAGGAAAGATAAGCCGTCCGAGCCAGGTTAATTGTTTTCCTTTTTCAAACACTTTAACGGTCGGTTTGAATTGAAAAGAGCCAATGTCCGCCTTCAGCTTTTCGCTAACTTCAAGTGTTCCTTCTACAGATGTAATAAATGGATTCCAATCTGGATAGGAACCAAAATCGGTGAGAATATTCCACACCGTTTCGCTATCTGCATGGATGTTAATCGTTGTATGAATGTGATGTTTCATGTCTTGATGTTTTGTTTTTACAAAGGTTCATCAAAACAGAAAGTTGACTCTTGACAAATATCAAGAAATGATTTTTTTACGAATGCGACTGAGTGTTTCGGGCGTCATACCAAGCATGGACGCGATGTACTGAAGCGGAATATGTTGCAATAGTTCGGGTTTTACTTCGCGCAAAAAATCATAGCGCTCCTCAGCTGTCATCGAGATAAAACTGAAGACGCGATCTTCGATCGTCATGAAACATTTTGCAATGAACAATTTCTCAATCTCTCCCCAATTTGGAGCTTGTTGCAAGGCATTTTTATACGTTGAGTGATCCATCGTATAGAGTTCACAGTCCGTCAAGGCTTCAATATTCCATCGTGCCGTTTGGTCAAACATCAATGCATTCAAATCTGTTACGAATTCGTCAGGAGAGGAAATCCACTGCGTTACTTCTTTCTTATCTGCTTGACGATAAATACGGATATAGCCCGATTTGATAAAACTCAAACGTCCGTGACGTGTTCCAATTTCCGTATGAAAATCACCACGATTCAGCCGTTCTTCCACGAATAATTTGGCGATGTCTTCAGAGTGATCAACATCGGTATCAAAATACGCTTGGATAGAAGTAACCAACTGATTCATTCAAGTCGTTTTTGTACGATAGAATGAATGCGCTTAAAGACTTGTTCAGGTCGGTAAGTTCGCCAATCAATTTCTTCCATTTGACCGCCCATTACTACGTAATGATCAATTCCTGTTTGGCGCATTTCTTCCAAAACGTGCTCATGAAAGTTAATGAAGGCAATCCATCCATCTTCCACATCTTCGAACCATTCTTCATAATAGCAATCGTCTGAAGCATGGAAATTCAGTACGTTTTCACCGATGATCAAGAATTTGTCAATTCCTTGTGGAATCAATTCGTCAATCAAATCGCGCTTCAAGGTCATGATGTCATTCTCAATCGCGTCGTTCCATTCTCCAATAAGTTCAATGATGCAATAGCCATAATTGTGATCAACGAATAGGATCTTCAAATAGAGCGTTGGAGAGTCAATCGTATCCCATTGTGGATGGATGTAGTAATTGTAAATCTTATCTTGAAACTCAAATTCACTGTACTCACGTCCATAGAACGGCGAATTCGGATCTTCCGAAGCTACGTAATAATTACGCCAAAGGTAATGCGGCTCAATTGTGTGCATATGCAAAGGTACAATTTGGAAACGATTTGATTGGCATAGTATATGCTGAGATAGATGGACAATTAATCGTAAATTTGAAAAAAATTAACCAAGGAAAATCATCATGAATTTCAAAAATATCACAATAGCACTGTTCGCATTATTCTTTTTGGCTGCCTGTTCCAAAAATGAAGTGAAACGAGAAATGGACGAATACCTGTCCGCTTACCTTAATGATAACAAAGAAGTTATTGCTTTTGGTAAGGCACATATCAACACCATTTTGGAGAAAGCAGATTACGCAAGTGTGGATATGCTCAATGTTGTGTTAGGCTCTGAAATTGAAAAGTATGAGGCGTTTATCGATGCGAAAGGTCCGATTTATTACGCCGCTCATGGTCCATTGAATCACGATGGAAGCCCTGAAAAAGTGGTATTGTTTGTTCAGGTGAAAAACAAGGAGGAGCTCAAAAAACACTTGCAGTCGCAAATGAGCTTTGATTTGAATGAAGCGAACGGTTTCGAATATACGTCATCAGGCGATATGGCGCTTGGATTCAAGCAGCACTTGGCGATTATCGTATTACAAGGAAATAATCCAGACGAAGTACAATCATTAACCGATGCATTCAAACGTGCAGAAGGTAAGTTGAGTACTGGCAAAGTGGCCGAGTTGATTGAATCGGGAAGTGGTGATATCCAAATGGGAGTGAGCCTTGCGAACCTATACGGAACGGCATCAGGTGATTTGAAAGATGCTCCAAAAGCTCAACAACAAGAGTTGGAAAAAATGCTGGAGGATGGATATGTGAAGTCATCGGTACGTTTCGAGAATGGAAAGGCAATCATCGAAATGAAAAACTTGTTTAGCAAAGAGCTTGAGTCAAAGATGTTCTTGGCAGGGAACGATAATGCACCGATCTTAAAAGAATTGGGAGCAGGAACACCGCGCATGGGATTGAGCATCAATATGGATGTGAAGAAAATGGAAGATTTGGCAAACGAACTTTCCCCAAATGCGATCAACAAAGGACTCGGAAATCAATACCTCTTGGTAAAATTAGCAACTGGAGCGAGAGATTTGCATGAATTATGGGACGGAAAAGTCGGATTTTTGATGTTTGGAGAACCAGATGCATCGGGAGCGTTTACTCCAGAAATTAATGCCTTTTTAGGTGTAAAAGAGAAGGGAAGAGTAGGACTGAGTAAGTTTGAAGAGTATGGTGGAGCTTCATTGATGCCTGGCGTACCTGAATTCACACTTGAAGATAATGGCGTTTCGATTCTTTCGAAGCCAGCAGCAGAAGGAAATAAATTGACCCTTCCAAAAGGAGCAGAAAACTTTGGGAAGTCTGGAATCAATTTCTTCTTGAACCTGGAAGGATTAAATCCAGATGATGTTGCTGAAATGTTCGACAAAGAGGAATTGAAAATCATTTTGAAGGTAGCCAAGTTTGTTTCCTTCGAATACGATAATTCGGGAGGAAAACTTGTTATCACGGCAAAAGACGGTCAAGAAAACGTGCTTAAACAAGCGTTGGATGAGGCTGTGAAAGAATTGTCAGGACAAATGGGGAACAATAAATTCGCATTTTAATTTCACTTCAAACTATGACTCTACCAAAAGAAAATTGGAACAAACTCAACGAGGAAGAACAGCGCGTCATTTTACGTAAAGGAACGGAAATGCCATTTACGGGAGAGTACGATAAACACAAAGGTGACGGAATCTACGTTTGTCGACAGTGTGAAGCACCTTTGTATCATTCTCAGGATAAGTTCAATTCAGGTTGCGGCTGGCCTTCTTTTGATGATGAAATTGAAGGAGCTGTGAGAAGAGAAACAGATGCAGACGGAAGAAGAACAGAAATTCTGTGCGCCAACTGCGGAGGACATCTTGGACACGTGTTTACGGGTGAACAATTCACTTCGAAAAACACGCGTCATTGCGTCAATTCGATCTCGCTAAAATTCGTCGAACACGAATAGTCTAGTTTCTGTAGGATTACGTTACGACCAGTTTCTGCTGCTTCTATCCAAGAATGGTTACGAAGGATAAAAATAATTCCAATCGCTCGCGACCTTCTCACAGACAGGTGAAGAAAATGTTCTGGTGTTCGATTGAACAAAAAAAATCGTCTAATTACCGTGAAGTTTGATCAGCCAAAAAGCTAATCAAGCCCGTTGCTAACGGAAATGACTAGACGACCACCATGATTTGTGGATTGCTATTTGCGAATTCTATAAACTTCTCCTTTAGAGCACGCGACATATTGTTTTGTTCTAAATTCACGATGCGCAAGCCATGTGCGTCATTCATCCATTCGAGTATAGCACCTCCTCCGAAATCGCCAATTCCGCAATCAATCAGGTGAATTTCTCCCAATGTTCGAGGAAGATGATTCGACAATGCCAATGCTCCTTCGTCGGAAAGAAGCTCGTTGAAGCTTAAATCAATCGAAGACAACATGCGCGAAGTCTCCATATCTAGTTGGCAGATTTCACGGATTAAACGATTGACATCCGTTGCCCACAAGCCCATGTGTCTGAGGTCTAATTTCCCCGAGAATTCATCTTCATCCTCTTCAATTTTATCGGCTTTTCTCTGGCAGTTTTGAGTAGAAAAGGATCGTAATATTTCGGCAATTTGTTGATTTGTCATACAGTGTGGTTTACGTACGGTCTGATGTGGTTAAATATAGAAAAAAGGATTGATTTGAATGAAATAGTTCCGAGTGTTTAATCCCAATTAAATCATGCATAGAGGAGATCTCACCTCACAAAACATGGGTACTCAGGAAGCTATTTTTCCTTTCAGATTATGGCAAGTAATCGTGTTTTATGCTCAACCTGAGAGAAATAAGTTGAAGAAATAAAAGCTTTAGCTATTCTCTGTGTTGAACATCCACCCTTGATGTAACTTCGTTAAGGTACTCTCTGCCGTACGCGTACTCGTGGATTCCAATCCATTGCTTTTCGTCGCAGTTGTAATGGAAGATGCGAAATTGATCCGTTTTCGGATGATCGGGGTCGGTATATTCTATCGTCAAAACGCTATCTGAAGTGGAATAGCGGAAAGGAGCCGGGACTTCGTAAAAAACGGAATCCATGGCATCAGCATATTTTTCAGGATCAAGACCGATGCTCCAAACAAGTTGACCATTTTCAGAAAATCCTGAGCTATCCGTTTCGAAGGAATAGTAATTGACGTAGTGAAAAAAGGCACTGCTAAACTGTGTCCCGCTCAAGGTTTGCGGAGCACAAAAGGATTCAGAGTTTGTTTCTACGTTCTTTTCAGAAGAACAACTTGACAAGAGTAAAATCACGATGGCAAGCGACAAAAGAAAGGAAGGGAGCTGTTTAATCTTCAATAGAACAACGTAAGATGTAATCACAATCGACGTGAATCATATCGTCCAAAATCAATTGAGAAGCCAAGGCTAATTGTGTATAATTTTGGGAGTTATTTCCAAATTGAGCGGCAGTATTTACCCACATGGACTGAATCAAGCTTTGTCCTCCTACTTCTGGATTAATTTTATTGACAACAGCGGCTACGTTCAATGAACCAGCATGATAAACATGAAGTACAAAGAGTCGGAACCACAAGTCATTTTCATTATAGCTCAAGTTTCGAGCATCCAAAATACGTTTTGCTTCCGGAATACAAATTCTGCTAATCAATCGAGAGGCACCGTATGCGCTGCGTTCGAAGTCACTACGCTCATCCGTATAGCGATTTACCGTTAAACCCTGTGCGCGTGCAACACGTGGCATCAATTGGAAAGGTCCGTATGCTCCAGCTCTCGATTTCTTCAATTGTCCAGGACTCTCAATTAATAAAATCGCTTGTGCATACCACGGATCAACATTGTTGCGCTCAAATGCCTCAACACCGAGTTGTAAGTCGGGATAAACCGTCTCAAACTTGTAAAAATCATTTTTTCCTGTGGTCACAAAAATGCGGGCATCCTCATCCAAGGAAAGAAGTTGCCGAATGCTATCGCGGTATATGTCTTTTTCGTCGTCGGTTTGCTTATTCCAATCTTTCACACTCATTTTAGCCACAATCTCACGAGTCGCTGCAACATTGATCAAACATGAATCAGGAGACAATTGCATGATTTGTTTCCAGAAGATCGGTTGCGCCAAATTTGCCCAGCCTTCTGTGTAAAGTGGCGCTGCGCTCAAAATGGTATTCTGAGTCATCCCTTTCTTGACCTCAATTTTTTCTTCATCCCAAGAATTGAAGGGTTGTGCAAACGATAAAATGGGCGAAATGCAAAGGAGAAAAAGGAGAGTACGCATAGAGTAAATTTGAGATTTATGTAAAAATAACGCCTTAAGGTGTGCCTTTGTTACGTTTTTGCGTTAAGAATTCACAATCCTTCGTGAAAAATGAATTATTTTGTGGTGACAGATGAAAATTTTAAGATCGATTGTTGGCTTTCCGGTCATTTTCTTAGTGAAAATTTACCAATGGATTATTAGTCCGATTCTACCCCAGTCGTGCCGATATACGCCAACGTGTTCCAATTATATGATTGAAGCAGTGAAGGTGTGGGGACCATTCAAAGGAACGTGGTTGGGATTAAAACGCATTGCTTCTTGTCACCCTTGGGGTGGACATGGACATGATCCCGTTCCGAAAAGAGAAAAATAATCAGATGAAGCATATTCTACTCCTATTTACGCTTACCTGTTGGTTATCGGTTGGCTTTTCACAATCGCACAGACCTGCTACTCCCATTTTTCTGAATGATTTTGACGTTCCAGAATTGAATGATAAGGGAACATTGGCCTGGTTTTACCCCGAAAATACCCCACAAACAGTAAAGCAATTCGAAAAAGTGGAGTTGGGAATTCATCTGCCTAAAGTCATGATGCAGCAAATCAGTTTCTTTTTATCGGCAAGCGGAGAAACAGATTTAGGGCTGAATCCATTTGATCGAAATGACATTGATATCGATGCTTTGTTCAAGTTCAATGGTGAGGTCGTAAAGGAGAATGAAGGATTTTATTATCAGGAGTTCCGAAGAGATTTGGGAAATAATCGCTGGGTAAAGGATACAACGTCTTTTCCATTTCGAATTCGGCATGCACCTGAATTTTCAGGAGATTACACCGTAGAAGTGAAAATCAACATCAAAGGATTGCCACTGATGTATGTGCGTTCCGAATTTTATGTGGAGCCTTCGGATAATCCTGGTTTTTTGGAGCAGGGAGTGAACTACAAGCACATGCGCTTTTCGAAAACAAAGGAGTCGTTTGTTGGCGTGGGACAAGTGATTCCATGGGTGCTTTACGACGATTGGTACCATACGGATGAGGCCGCTGGTCCTGTCAATTTTATGGTGATGTACAATTCCTTTCGAAAGTTGAGTAGGGCAGGCGGAAATTTCACACGAATGGTTGCCGCGCCCTGGTTTATGCAACTCGAATGGGAAGGATTGGGAAATTATGCACCAAAAATGGGACAAGCGTGGGAGTTTGATCGCATGAATGAAAAACTGCAGGAATTGGATGTGTATTTCATCTTCTGCGCCCTACTGCATACGCCCTTGGAAAGTCGTCCAAATGGTGAGCCAACACTGACCCCCGGAGTTTCTTGGGAGGATTATTGTTACAACGAAGATGACCGTACACGTCTCAAGGTAGCGAGTGAGGAGCGTGTCTATTGTTCAAAACCGATTGATTTTTACGACAACGAGCGAGCGCTGAATTTCCAGAAAAACTACTTCCGTTACTTTGTAGCGAGATGGGGCTACAATACATCGCTTGCTGGCTGGCAATTGAT
The DNA here is from genome assembly GCA_013373595.1 of Flavobacteriales bacterium. Classification (GTDB taxonomy): domain Bacteria; phylum Bacteroidota; class Bacteroidia; order Flavobacteriales_D; family Crocinitomicaceae; genus UBA4466. The sequence continues at coordinate 27,233 of JABXHO010000079.1, forward strand.
GAGTGAAACGGATCAAACATGCGAATATGCGGACGGAATAGCTGCAGATGGAACCATTATCGATCGTTCTGCGAATCGTGAGAAGGTGAATCGATGGACGGAAAGCATCACGCAATTCATGAAAGAGGAATGTAACGATGATCACTTGAAGAGCATTTCATTTATCACTGGGAAGAATTATTCGAGTAACATGTGGGATCCGTCTATATATGAATTAAAGGAAATTGATTTTGTGGGACAGCACGATTATGTGTTTGAAACGAATCCACCGATTCAAAATATCCGCAATCGAAATTTGATTAAGCGCTATGAATCCGTTCGGAATTTAAGTGTGGGAATTCAAGATGGAGAATGGAGTCATCCCGAATATCAAAAAAACATGTTTATCTACGATGAGTTTGGTCATGTTCTAGCCATCGAACGGGCATATCCAGAAGATAAAGACGATGATCCAGTCGTTGAATTCAATGATTGCGCAGATTTTTCATTCAAGCAAGATTTATGGTTTACCTTTTCGAGTGGTTGTGCCGTAGCAGGATTGGATTGGTGGAATGAACACAGCCGAAAACGTCATGCTATGTGGAATCACTATTTCCGTGGCTTGAATACTTTCAAAAAGGACATTGATTTTGAAAAGGTGAATTACACGACGGTGCGCGAAGCAAAAGGAGAAACATATATTGCGCAGCGATGGCCTTTACGAAAGAAAGATATTGAAAGAAGTAATGGCGATGATTACCGAAAGTCTGATCTACTTGAAGCCTACATCCAAATTGATTCGCTGGGCGACCAAGGGTTTGGGTGGATGCTGAATCGTTCGTTTCATTGGGGGAATCTAGTGGATAGTATGCCGTGTTTGTCTGATTTAGCCAGAGGCGAAGGTAAATTTGCACGACCTTATTTGTACACTCCTGCCGACGATGATGCTGTGTCGGAACCTGTTTCAATTGGCGAAGGAGAAGCGTACATACGTATTTATCGACTTAAGCCAAGAACAGATTACACAATTGATTTTTACGACACCGAAACGGGAGAAATCATCCTGAGCCGAGAGGAAAAGTCTTCGTTCTTCGGAACTCTTAAAATTGACTCGCCCGAGATGAAACCTTCGGTTCGTTATGATGTCGCATTCAAATTTTACGATTCTGAGCTCCGTTGGAGATAGTGATCAACCCGAAGAAATGTGAACGGACTTCCTTTTTTTCGCCATTCGTAAACGACATAGGCAAGGAGAAGAATGTATTCAATGTTCACAATGAGTCGCGTTTCGAACGAGTGATAGAACCCATTCATGTAAGCGAAGTAGGAGAAGAAAATGAGAAAACTCCACACCATCGCGAAGGCATAATTGGTGAAGGCCGATAAGCCGAGAAGTGGAATTACGTACCATGGATGAAGTGTTGTTCCCATAATCAAATAGAGGAAGAACGCGAAAAACATGCGCTTCAATAACACTTTCCATGTTTTACTCTCAAACTTGAAGGCAACAAACAAAATGGTTCCCATTACAACAAGCGATACGATGGGGCCTGTGAAACCAAGTGGATTGTAGTGCGTGAAGAATTGAACCGTTTTGTTGATGTAGTGAAACACAAAGGAGTTGAAACCGAAATTTTGGAAATAGAGTGCTAAACTGTCCAAGAAGTTGGCAATATTCCCTGGATTTAGTTGAGTTAAACTCAAACCAATAACGGAGCCACCAATTACGAAGTACATCCCAAATGCTTTTTTCCAAGGGAAATACCGAAGGAAAAAGGGAAGCAAGATGAGTGGAACAAGTTTGATCTGCACGGCAAGGGCAAAAATGAAGGCGCCCAAAATGAAACGAGAAGTGAAGATGAAGTACAGTGAGATGAACAGCAACGACAACATTACTCCTTCAAAATGAACATTTCCTGTACATTCAATAATGAGCAAGGGATTTAAATACACCAACCACAAACGTTTCGGATCAACTTTGAAGTGGAGAAGGAGTTTACGTAGGTAGAAAATACCCGCTAACTCTGTTAAAACGATGAGGAGTTTCATCACCATCATGTTCAGCACAATCGAATTGGAGAAGAGATTGGGGAGGATGAAATACAATTGGTTCACCGGAGGATAACAGGAATAATGCTGCTTCGAGAGATCGGAAATGCCTGCGTACAGTTCATTGAGATATGTGCGATCTACAAGGTATTCTCGCTCCATTAATTCGTTTGGTGTATAATCGAATGGATTGATTCCTTGCAAGGTGATTTTCCCATCCCAAAGAAATCGGAAATAATCTTCGGAGAGATTGGGAAGATAGATCATTGAGACGACTTGCGCTCCCAATGCAATCAACAACAAATGCCTAAAGGAAAAGCGATTCTCGCGAAGCAATAAAACGTAAGAGCCAAAGGCCAACGAATAGAACAGGGCGATGAATCCAAAATTGGTTCGGTCGACTTCCCAGTTAACAAGAAAAATGGAGGTAATAAAGCACAGGATTAATCCCAAACGCCATATTGCTCCCATATTTTTCAAGGGTTAAGCGCGATTAGATTGACGGATTTCGGCAACCGAATAGAAGAATACCAATCCGTATCCGATTGTCAACATCAAGTGGAATGGAACCATTCCGATATCGCCATAAATGGCACGATTAATCGTTGTGTATCCGAAGAGTAAGAATAAGAATCCTTCTCCGAGGTTAAGAATCGATAAACGCTTCTTGTCGTACTTATTTCCTTTGAATTCACTCTTCTTATTCACGTTGAATTTCGGTGTTCGAACGAAGGAACTTTTGATTCCCAAGTATCCTTCCAGAACGGCAACAGTGTTGTTGAGAGCCAATCCCATGGAAACAATCAAGAACATGATGAAGCGCCCAATAAATATGAAGAATGAAAACTTGCTTTCTTTTTTGTCTCGGTACGAATGCCAATAGTAGTAAGCCAAGAAAAGCGTACTCAACAAGGCAAATGCTCCGTATTGCAACCAAATGTTTAAATCAGAAAAACTGTCCTTGATGTGCAAAATAGGTAAAGTCAACAAAGACAAGAACAAGATGAAAACGAATACAGAAGAGTTGAACAAGTGCGATAAACCGTGAATTCGGTCGCTCATTTTCACTCCTTTCGTCGTTGCAATGCGTTTCCACATCTTGATGAAACATTCCGCTCCACCTTTCATCCATCTGTGTTGCTGTGACTTCAATGCAGACATAGTAATTGGAAGTTCAGCTGGCGCGATCACGTGCTCGAGGTAACGGAATTGCCATCCTTTCAACTGAGCGCGGTAACTCAAATCCAAATCTTCGGTGAGTGTGTCGTGCTCCCATCCACCTGCATCTTCGATACATGCTTTTCTCCAAACACCACCAGTTCCATTGAAGTTGATGAAGTGTCCAGAAGCATTACGTCCTCCTTGCTCAATCGCAAAGTGACCGTTCAATCCAAAGGCTTGAAGTTCCGTTAAGATCGAGTAATCTTTGTTGATATGTCCCCAACGCGTTTGAACCACGCCTACTTTATCATCGTTGAAGTGAGGCATTGTTTTTTGCAAGAAGTCAGGATCAGGAATAAAGTCGGCATCAAATATCGCGATGAAATCACCTTCCACTTGATCCATGGCATCATCCAACGCTCCTGCTTTGTATCCTGTTCTGTCTACACGGTGGATATGTTGAATGTTTATGCCTCTTGCTTTTACTTCGGCAACTTTCTTTGCAATCAAATCTTTGGTTTCATCCGTAGAATCGTCCAAGACTTGAATCTGCAATTTGTCTGCTGGGTACTTAAATTTTGCAACCGTTTCAATGATACGCTCAGCCACGTACATCTCATTAAACATCGGCAATTGAATCGTCACCTTCGGTGTGTTTTCAGGATCGTATGTCGGTTGATTTTCAATGGCCTTCTTTTTCTTCTTACGATTTCTTACATAAGCAATTGCCAATGAAAGTTGTAGAATACTATAGAAAAGAATGAGCACCAAACAAGCGAAGTACAACACCATGATGATTTTCGCTGTGAAATGCGACCAGTAGTGTTCTTGATTTCCGCGATCTCCCCAGTTCCACATCCATGATACTTTTGGGCTAATGGCAAAATCAAGATCGGGTTTGTGTGTTTCGGTAACTTCGAAATTGAAAGTTTTTTCAACGAAATCTTTATCTGTTACGGCAAGTGTATATTTTCCTACAGGTGTTTTTTTGAAGAGGAATTTACCGTTGTCATCTGTTTCGGTAACGAAGCTTTTTCTAGTTTCGCTATTCGTAATGGTTATTTCAACATCACTCTGCTCTCGTCCGGTTTTTTCATCAGTAATATGTCCACCAAACGTTTGCGTCTGCGCGAGCAGTTGAAGTGGGAGAAGAAATAATCCAATGATGGCTAATATACGCATGTGTGCTTTGAATTCGTTTTCAGTTTACTTTCAAGCGGGTTAAAATCGATACTTGAAAACCGCAAATATAATCTTTATTCCCGCAAGTACAGTTCCTTTTATGGTGCCACTTACTTTGGAAACACCAATCCGTTTCTTGTAATTCACGGGGACTTCGCAGAATTGCATTTTCTGTTTGGCGGCTTTAATTTGCATCTCGATTGTCCACCCGTAGGTTTTATCCGCCATTTCCAATTTTTCCAAGGATGTTGCTTTGATCGCTCGAAAAGGTCCCAAGTCGGTGAACCGGGCACGGTAAAAGATGCGAATGAGGCGAGTTGCCAGCCAGTTTCCAAACACTTGTTGTGGCGTAAGCGATCCTTTTTCGCGCTTTCCTAAAACGCGAGATCCAATCACCATGTCCATGTCTTCTTCAAAAATAGGAGCGAGTACATCTGGGATTTCCTGAGGGTAATCGGAGTAGTCGCCATCGAGGAAAACCACAATTTCGGTATTCAGCCTTTTACTGTAATCAATTCCCTTCAAACATGCCCATCCGTAACCTTTTCTGGGCTCGTCTAACACAATAGCTCCTGCCTTTTTCGCGACTTCTACGGTGTTGTCCGTCGAGTTGTTGTTGACCACAATTACGTGATCCACAATATTACGTGGAATATCATCAACCACCTTCCCGATGGATTGTTCTTCATTATAGGCCGGAATGATGACCGAAATAATTGGTTTCGACATTTGATTTTATTGCGCTGCGAAATTACATATTCAATTTCACTCCTTCTTTGGTAACAATTAATGGGTTTGAGTCGAAACGTCCTTCTTCAGGTCCATTCTCTAGTTTTAGTACACCACGAGGACAAACAGATGAGCAAATTCCACATCCTACGCAACTTGCGCGAACGATATTCTCTCCTTTTTGAGCATAGGCGCGTACGTCAATTCCTTGTTCACAGTAAGTTGAACAGTTTCCACATGAGATACACTGTGCTCCGTTTGTTGTAATTCTGAATCGAGACTTAAATCGTTGGAAAATTCCCATGTATCCTGCCATTGGACATCCAAATCGACACCATACACGGTTTCCAAGTAGTGGGTAGAACCCAACACCAATTACTCCTGCGAAAGCAGCGCCAATTAAGAATCCGTAGACCTTTTTGATGCTCTTACTACTGATAACAAATATGTCCTTGGCTCCGCCAAAGTATCCGTAAGAAAGAGCGGCAGCAATCACAACTAGAATGACTGATCCAACCAAGAGTAGAGGATGCTTGCGCTTTCGGTAAAGTAGGTACCCTCCAACAGCGGAAATCAACAATAAGAAAGTGACAGAATAGAAATAACCAGACTTTGTAATCGTGAAGAATGATAATTCATACTCTTTTCCAGAAAAATAGGGCCAAAGCGAAGCGACAGTCATGGCAAGTACGAACACCATTACTGAGTGAATTACCCAGCGCTCAATTTTCCATGAAACGAGTTTTTTTGATGATAATTGTCGGAAGCTATCTCCTGCAGTTTCTGCCAATCCTCCACATCCACATACCCAGGAACAATACCATCTTTTCCCTACGTAGTAGGTAAGAACAGGCGTCACAACTAAAAAGAGGATCAAACTCCAAACAAAATAGAAAGTACCAGATACACCTACAATATCGGCGCTGTTATTGGCAGGATTCGCCATGGCATTCAATTGTCCAGGAGAAGCAGCATAGTAATTCAATGGCCATACGTTTTTCAAATCCTTTCCAAAGTAGCCTTGATAATCGTTAAAAGCTTCCAAAATATAGGGTAAGCTGAAAGCAAAGACTACTTGGAAGAAAATAACGGAAATCGTACGTATAATTTGATAGCGATTGTGTCTGTGTTTCACAATGAATTTGATCCCTAAAAAGAGAATCAAGAAGGTATAAACGACACCGTAAACAAACCATTTGGATGATTTTTCCCCAGTGATGAGGTACGCGAGTGGATCGAACAGTCTTACCAATCCTTCCATAGAATCGGATAACCAATACAACTGTATATAAAAAACAGTAAGTACGATTCCAGCTACCCAACCGAGCAATCCTCTACTAGAAAGTGAGTTGAACCAAACGTAGTTGTTTTTGATTCCTTTGGTATGTCCACCATACAATCCATAGGTATTCACCAAGATTCCCACGGCCATTAACCCCATTGAAAGCCAAAGGAATAAGGTGTGATTTGAATTGATGATGTTTAGCCAAGCTAAAACGAAAATGCTGAACCCTGCGGCTCCAATGAACAATCCCAACTTCTGAATCCAGTTCGAATACTTGGAAAAAATAGAGGTGATCGAAAAATGATGATGCTCATACGTGAAAATGAAAACGCCGACTAGCTGAAGGGTAAATGAGCTGACAATGAACCATTCGAAAAGCGTCCATTCAAAGCTTGTTAACCCAAAGAACGACCATGCGAATACTTCCTCTGTTGCCTTTGAATCATAAATACTCAAGCGCATAAGCTCGGCAAGGGCGAGAATACCAATGATGAAGAAAAAGACACCTATCTTTTTATAGACAGAAAGACTTTGTGCCTCTTTTCCGACAATTGAATAGTTTGTTGATTCCATAGTTTTATGCTGAGGTTAGTTTTTGCCACCACTTGCGTTTTGCCACAGTGATAGTAGTTCCAAATTGTTGATTGAATTGATTGACGATTTCCTCTTCGTAAGTCGTGAAGAACTCAGGGTCGAAATTTGCGGCACGAAGATCCGTCAATACTTCTTCCATGGTTGCTTCTTTGTTGAGCCATTCGTTAAAAACTAAATGTCGTAAGCGGATACCAAAATTATTAATACCGATAAAGCGATGTGATTGTGCGTCAAA
>JABXHO010000147.1 GCA_013373595.1 Flavobacteriales bacterium
AGCTGATCTATTATCGCAAAATTTAGATAAAGAATACGATAAATCATCATTAACGACTATTTGTCGCTTGATGAAGGAGCGCGCCACTTTCATCGAAGACATTCGTACAGAAGGCTCTTTCCTTTTTGAAGCGCCTACCGAATACGACGCGAAAACTACCCGTAAGAAATGGAAAGGTCAAGCGGCCGAATTGATGACAGAATGGAAATCTGAGCTCTCCTCAATTGAGACATTTGATGCTCCTACCATCGAGGCGTCATTTAAGGCATTTATTACTTCCAAAGAATTAGGAATTGGCGCTGTTCTTCCACTTTTCCGCCTACTTGTAACAGGAAAAGGAATGGGTCCAAGTATGTTTGAAATAGCTGAATTTCTAGGAAAAGAAGCATGTGTTTCACGTATCGATGCTGGTTTGGAAGCAATGAAAACACTCGCATCAAACGATTAATATGCGTCACACCATTGAAGTTAACGGAATAAAATCTTTTGCACACCATGGTTGTTTACCAGAGGAAACGGCCATTGGTGGGCATTATCTGATCGATGTTCAGATGGAGACGAACTTCTCTGTGGCAGCTATTGACGACGATCTATCCAAGACAATTGATTACGTTGCAGTTAATAAAATTGTGGAAGAAGAGATGGATATTCCGTCTAAACTTATTGAGCATGTTGGCCAGCGTATTGTAAATCGCTTAAAATCTGAATTAAACGGTATTGACTTCGTACGTGTGAAAGTTACGAAGCTGTCTCCTCCTATCAATGGGGACGTAAATAACGTTGCAATTATTATCGAGGAGTAGCGCTAGGAATCAAATTTTTCTTACATTTGCGCTCCCATCTGGTTCCGTGGCCGAGTGGTTAGGCAGCGGTCTGCAAAACCGTCTACAGCGGTTCGAATCCGCTCGGAACCTCAAAACCCTTGTCAAATTGATGAGGGTTTTTTCTTTTCCTTAATTATTCTTCTACTTCGTAACCAATTATTTACGGTCTCCGAAATACCGCTCCATGAGGTCCTTCACTTTATTCTCGTTCAAAGGTTTATCCAGATAATCGGCGAGCAAATCATAGTCTTTCGCCTTGTCAAGATCCTCCTTTGCCAAAGACGTTGTTAGCATGCAAACTACCACAGATGATTTCACCTCTTCGTCTAGTTTATTATAGCGATCTAAAAACTCGAATCCATTCATGATGGGCATGTTGATATCTAACAAAATCATGTCAGGCGTACATCCCTTTTTAAATAGTTCATCGACCTTTTCCAGTGCAATTTGCCCATTTGCGGCTTCATGAATGTTTTCGAAATATCCGAGCTTACCTATCAAATGACGATTAAAAAAATTCGTTGTTGGATCGTCGTCGACAAGTAGGAGATGTTTCAGTTTCATGATAAGCTGTTCTTTGCAGGTAAAGTTATCAAATATCTCAAACCTTTGTCTGGTTCGCTCTCCAAACTTATCGATCCATTATTCTTATCTATCAGTCTTTTAATAATATACATTCCGACCCCTGTCCCCGAAATGGATTGATCAGAAGTGAAACGCTGAAACATTGAAAAGAGTTTTCCCTCGAACTTTTTTAGGTCGATTCCTTGGCCATTGTCTTTGTAATCGAGAACGGTAACACCTTCTCTATTCCTTGTAGATAACACGATTTCCAGTGGACGATTCTTGGATCTGTACTTTATGCTATTGGTCAACAAATTTTGAAATACACTCGATAATTCAGCCGAAGATGAATACGTGCCACTATCCTGGAAAGACGTCTTCACGATAGCACCTATTTCCTTTAGCTCCCGCTCATATTCCTTCAGAATTGTATTAAATACTTCCTGAATATTCACCTTTTCCCGCTCTTCTTCTACTTTTTCAATTCTGCTCAACTCCAAGAGGTCCGTAATGGTCAAATCCAGCCTGTTTGACGATAGTTCGAGGTTCTCAATAATCTTCGTGGTGAGCGTGTTGTTTTCTTGCTCTTCTGTGTTCTCTTTGAGCATCGACACCATGTTCTTTACATTGATCACCGGTGCTTTTAGATCATGTGAAACGCGATAAACAAAACTATCCAAGCTTTCATTTAAGGCCATTAACTTCTTGTTTTGAATACGAACCTCCGCCTCACTACGTTTCTTGCGTTTGTACTGTCGCCATGCAAGTATAATAAGCGCCAAAATGATCACAATGATTATCGAAAAGACATAAATCAACAGGCCTTGTGAACGCAATCGCCCCAATTGATTGTCGAGTTCCTTTTCTTGATTATTGATAGCCTGCACCTGACTTAAAATACGCTGTTCTTGCTCCAACGCTTTGTGTTTTTGGCGCATCAATAAACGCTTTCTGTATTCAATCGTATCTTCTTGCTGGTTGAGCGTATTGGTTAAGCGCGTAGTTTCCTCGCTCTTCTCCCCTACTTGTCGCTTTAGACGTGCTAATTCGCGCTGCTGAACGTTAATTTCTTCTAACTTATTCTCAAGTTCCTCTTTTCGAATCCTGATCTCCTCCAGTTGCTCAACCAAACTCCGCTGTTGAAGTCTAATTTGCTCGCGCTGCGCATCCAATTGCAGCTGCTGATGTTCGATTTCACGATTCAGTTCTTTGAGTTCATTGGTTTGCTCCTCGATTACTTCTTGCTCCAACTCAAGTTTCTCAAAGATCTCTTCCCAGTCTTTTTGCTGTTGAATAGAAAAGGTTAGCAGTTGTGGTGACACCAACAGACCAGCATTATTGATGTTCTTAACGTTTACATCGAAATGGAATTCGTTCTCAAACTCCATAAAGTTGATCATTGACACCCGAAACGGATAGTTTTCACTTACCAGCAACACTTCTTCCATTGTAAGTTGTGGCAAAATATCCTCCATTTTCAGCTTATCCCGCTTGTGGATATAGACAATTTCTAGGTCCTTTATCTCGGAAACATTCGTGATCTTAACAACCCGTACAGGCAAATTCTTGATTCTCTTTTTCGCTGCAACTTTCTTGAATTCTTCAATAAGCGACTCTTGATCTTTACCAAAAACACCGATCCGAAAAGCCGTATTGTTGTCTAAATGGGACCATGTGATGTAATCTGTGATATTGTAGATGTAATTAACGCGCTGTTTGTTTCTGATACTTTTATTCGTTTCCAACCCGCTCTGAGAAAAGCTGAGTTGTATACTCAAGAAGAGAAACGCTATTAACTGTAGTGATCGCATCCAACTATAGATTCATCCTCATTCGTACGTAAAAAGCAGCTCCTCTTACCCCGAACTGTTGAACTCTTCGGCTGTATTGAATCGAACCATCATTCGTATTGGCTGAATGCGTGTGTTTGTCTGGATAGATATTGAAGATATTGGTTCCTCCCACCGATAGATTCAGGTTTTTATTGACACGGAAATTCACATTTACATCCGTCAACACTTTCGGTTTGAAGGTTTGATCTCTCGACTCCACTTTACCCGTATATTCATTTAAAACCCAGTTTTGTGGATCTCCATCATCTGGATGAATGTAAGTTACGCTTCCAAAGTACGTGTTTCGAAGTGAGAAATTCCATTTTTTCATGGAATAGTCCATCAATAAGATCGCTTTATTACGCGGTTGTGCTACTTCTAATCTCGACACCTCTTCCCTATTGAAAAGCGTCTCTGCATTTCCTTGTAGTACTCCTGAAACATTCACACTATCCGACATACTTGTAACTGAGTGGTTGTACTTTAAAGAGATACGAATAATTCCTGACTTGATCACAATGTTATACGAAGTTGACACATCGACACCAGCCGTTTCGGTATTTGCGGCATTTGTAAAGAATTGAGCCGCTCCGACATTAATAGGATTCAACAACGATTCAAAACCAGTGCTAAACAGTCCAGATAGCACAATTCTATCCTTTATTTTCATGTAATATCCGTCTGCATTAAAGGTGAAACCACCTTTTGGTTTTAGCGTGAAACCTACACTTGTATTCGTAGAGGTTTCTGCTTTCAAACGTTCAATTCCAAATTGATTTGCCGCTGCACTTTCATTGTTGAATGTTCCCACTTGGAAGGCTTCATCATTAATAAATTGCGTACTGATGTTATTGAAATAGCGTTGCTGAAGCGAAGGTGCACGGAAACTTGTTCCCACAGCTCCACGAATGGAGAGCATATCGCCAATTTTGTATCTGGATGCTACCTTCCAGTTCACATTCGATCCGAAATCGCTGTAGTTCTCATAACGAATGGCTGTTTCGAGCAATAAATCTTCTAAAATATGCCAGTCGATGTCACCATAAACTGCTGCGTTTGTTCGTCGTTTATCGAGTTCATTTTCTGGTTGAAAACCAATAAAACCTTGCGATCCAGCTACTCGAGCCGTACCATCAACTAAGGTATCGCCACCATCTATCCACGATTCCGCATCACCGGCAACGATGGAATAATTCTCTACACGAAACTCCGATCCAAACGCTAAATCGATGCGCTCCAGGCCCAAAACGGATCCCAATGATTTCGAGAAATCAAGGTTTGTGATATTCTGTCCATACACGAAGCCTCCTGCATAAAAATCTGTTGGCGATGCAATTCCCATTGACGCGTTGTTGCTATTTCGCACCGAATAGTCGAAACTATTATCCCCAAGCGTTGTGCTCAAATCAATCAACCAACCTTGGTTTTTTCCACGCAAACCGAATGTAATTGATCTATCGAGAATATCTGTGTGTATTTCTGGTGAAAATCCATCAGGGTGTAATTCCAATACGACTTTGTCCTCTTCCTTTGGAAAACGATAAAACGCATGGGCCATACCTTGTCTGTAATTGAACCCTCCGTTCATATAAACTTCCGCTTTATCCCCTGCATCAATGGCTCCATTCAAGAAAATTCCACCATCAAAAGTCGATGCTCCTCCTACTTCCATCGTTCGTTTGCCTTCAAAACCCGTTTGGTTGTAGAAATCATTTTGTTGTATCAACTGTTGATCTTGCACAGTATCTAATGTATATACCGTACCCGTGTATTCTCCTGCTCGATTAATCGATTCTCTGTTTCGAAATTCCGTTGAAAAGTTGAGGTATCCCGATCCACTTCCTACTCCATAATTCACTCCAATTGCGAGTTCGTCACCATCTCCTGCAATGGTTGGCTGATAAGCTGTAAGTAATGAAAATGACGTCGTATGATCCTTTAGGATAATGTTGATTACTCCGGCAATAGCATCCGATCCATATTGCGCTCCTGCTCCATCACGCATGATTTCAATGTGATCAATTGCTGTGATCGGAATTGCATCTAAATCAGTGCTTACCGAACCCCTTCCTATCGTCCCGTTCACATTTACGAGTGAGCTTGAGTGTCTTCTTTTTCCATCGATTAAAACCAAAAACTGGTCGGAGCCTAAACCTCGAACGGTTGATGGAGCAATGTGATCTGTACCGTCTGCAATCGTTTGTCTATTACTATTGAAGGAAGGAACTAAATACATCAGCACCTCACTCAAACTCAGATAGCCGCTATTGATGATTTCTTCACTACTCACCAGTTCCAAGGCAACCGGCGATTCAATTTGTGATTTAGGAGCGAAACGTGAACCTAACTCTACGTCTTCATCCGCAGTGCTTCCCGGAACGAGAATGATTTGTAACTCTGGATTGAGGTTATTAAAATCCACTCGTACCCCTAATTCATGGGATTTATACATCAAATAACTGACTTTTAAGGTGTAAAGTCCTGGTTTAACTTCTAATTGAAAGCTTCCGTTGATATCACAATATGTACTTTGGTTCGTTCCTACTAGTTCCACTTTTGCCCCAGATAACTCCCCAAATTCATCGGAAACAACACCAGATATTGTTCCATTCTGAGCCCATGCTGAATTCAGCGAAATGATCATAATGGTAAGAGGGAGTAGAAGAATTGCCTTCATAAAAATCTAAGTTGCAATCGTTAAGATATCGAAATTACCAAAAATAGGCTGTTTTCCACGGTGGATTCAGTCCTTTCTAATCAGTGTGTGCTGTTTACCGTTACAATTCGTTAATTGAAGTTCTTTTTCTGAATGATTTCCGATCAAATAATTGATTCCTGAAATAATCAGTGTATCTCCCGAAACGCGATACCAATGGGTAAACCCTTTCCATTTGACTTCATCCAGTTCAAACTTCCATCTGGTAGACAAGCTATCATCCTGTTGCCAATCTCCCAATAAGGCAGCATGTTGTTCCGTAATTGTGCGTTCTTTTTCCTCCTCAGGCTGATTGGTATCCTTGCACGATCCCAGCATCAATCCTAGTCCAAATAACACTATGTAGCACTTCTTCATATTATCTTCTCAAAAACGCAAATAAATTCACCTTGGTAAAAAGCTTATCTTTGCAAAATTACAAGGAAAATCAAAGTATGAGGATATTAGTAACAGGACCCGACGGTGTATTGGGAAGTAATGTTGTTCGAGAACTACTTACGCGCGATTACGAAGTAAGTGTGATGCTCTTAGACGCTTCGGCTAAAACGCCAACACTAGACGGACTGAACATTCATCGTTTTTACGGAAATATCCTCGATCCATCAGCATTGGACGCAGCTTTTGAGCATCATGATGTAGTTATTCATTGTGCGGCTTCTACTTCTGTTTATCCAGCAAGAGATCCTTTTGTGAATAAAGTGAATATTGAAGGAAGTCAAAATGTGATTGATGCAGCTCTTCGTCATGATATCAAGCGTTTAATTTACGTTGGAACAGCAAATTCTTTTGGTTATGGCGATGCGGAAAATCCTGGAAAAGAAGGAAATCCTTACGTTTCTGGAAAGTATGGCTTGGATTACATGGATTCGAAGCGAAAAGCACAAGAATTGGTGTTGGATGCTGTGAAAAACAAAAACTTGCCTGCGCTCGTTGTTAACCCAACATTTATGATTGGTCCATACGATTCGAAACCAAGTTCTGGAGCAATGATTGTAGCTGTTCATCAAGGAAAAGTGCCGGGATACACCAGTGGAGGAAAAAACTACGTAGCCGTAAAAGACGCAGCAGTTGCAATTGCAAACGCCGTAACTATGGGACGAATTGGTGAAGCCTACATCCTCGGAAATGAAAACCTTCGTTTCAAAGAAGCCTTTGAAATGATTGCCGAAACAATCGGTGCTAAGAAAATAAAGCGTCAACTTCCTGATTTCATTGTGAAGTTCTACGGAAGTATGTCCTCTTTCTTCGCGAAGCTCTTTAAAACAACTCCTGCGGTGACCAAAGAACTTGCGCGCATTTCCTGTGATATCCACTATTATTCACCTGAAAAAGCACGAAAAGAATTAGGATTGCCCTCTACACCTGTTAAAGAAGCTGTAGCTGAATGCTACGCATGGTTTGTAGAAAATGGGTATTTAGCAAAGAAATAAGATGTTTAAAGATAAAGTTGTCGTTGTTACTGGATCGGTTCAAGGAATCGGAAAGCGCACTGCTGAAATGCTTGCTGAAAAAGGAGCGAAAGTAGTTGTGAATTCCAGAACGAAGACGAAAGTAGATGCTACGGTAGAAGAGTTCTCTCAAAAGGGATTCGATGTGTTAGGATTAACAGGAGATGTGTCTAATTATGATTTCTGTGAGGAATTGAAAACACAAACCGTTGCGAAGTTCGGACGTATTGATTATCTCATCAATAATGCGGGTTTAGCAGCAAAAGGAAGCATTTCTGACTCGGAAGCGAACGTTTTCGAAAAGATGTATGCTGTCAATGTGTTGGGAAGTCTCTATCCAACCATGGCACTTCTTCCTGAAATCAAGCAGACAAAAGGAGGAATTTTGTTCATTTCTTCAATGGCAGGAATTATAGGTTTGCCTAGTTATGCCGCTTATTCTGGAACGAAACGATCCATTGTCAGTTTAGCTGAAAGCATCAAAAATGAATTGGTAGACGATGAAGTATATGTGGGAGTAAACTATCCTGGATTTACCGAAAATGATGCCCAAAAAGAAATATTATCGCCTTCTGGTGAAGCCAATGTAATGGTGAAACGAGAAGATGTAAAAGTAGAACCGTTGGATAAAACGGTGAATAAGATTATTCGACAAATCGAAAAACGAAAATTCCGATCGTATTCTTCATATAAAGGACGTGCGTTGCAAACCATGTATCGCCTGTTCCCTACTCTATCACTCTCTATTCTGAAGATGAATCGTCGGAAAATAATGGACATGCAGTAATGTTAATTGGACAAGATTTTGAAAAGATAGAGTTTCCACTCTTTGGATTTGACTTTGTAGAACCTAATGCCATGTATGGTGATACGATTATCACCATTTTCGCATTGTTCTTCGCTTATTATTCTTCGCGCTATTACCGCGAAACAAAATTGGTGTTTTTCAACTATTGGAAGTATTTCTTCCTTGTTTTTGGCGTTGGTTTTTTCCTCGGTGGGTTGGGACACTTTTGCTACAACTATTGGGGAATCCCCGGAAAAGTTCCTGCGTGGTACATCTCAGGAATTACCAGTCCCATGTTGATTGAATTAGCGATGGCTTCCCTCCTTCCAAAGCAGCGTTTTGAACGATTGAAACGTTTCTTTTTGATTAAAACAGCCTTCTTTTGGGTGCTTCAAGCTTTGTTAATTGCCTTTATTGATTTGGAAAAAGAGCCTGGTTTGGGATTAATTGGTCCTACACTCGCCATGATTACCGCTTTGCCTTCTTCTCTAGGTATTTTGGGATATCGCTTTTCAAAAACCATTACAGAAGATTTTAAATACGCCTGGTGGAGTTTGATCATTTTCTCTCCTTCACTGATTTTTCAAGTCATGAAAATCAATATTCATCCTTGGTTCGATCGAAATGATGCAAGTCATTTACTGATGTTGGTCAATATTACCTTGTATTTTATGGCTGCGAGAGGTTACTTCCGCTTTCAAACAAAAAACGGTAGCGAAGGGAAAAAGTCGATAGAAGCCCGAGGATCTATTTCTTAATCTTAAGTCTTTCGTAAATCGGATATGGATTTCCTTCCGCGTCGTAGGCAGTAACCATGTACATGTAGTTTCCTTCTGGAACAATTTCATTGGTTCGAATGTCTCGACCGTCCCAGCGGAAGTTTGGATCATCTGATTTGTACACAATATCACCTTCTGGATTGAATACAACCACAGAAAAATCTGTCAATCCTTCACTTTCTAAGAAGAATTCATCGTTTTCTTTGTCACCATTTGGTGTAAATACGTTGACAAATCGTTTGATTGGCGCCTCCTTCGGTGCACTCGGAGTTTCATCTAGCTGATAATCTTCGCTATTTTCAGGTTCTGCACCGTAGTTTGTCTCATTCGCGTAGGTTACGCCTTGAATAATTTGAGGTTCATCCTCCGTAGTTTCAATTTCTTGAATTCTTTTGGTACTCATGTTGTTGATATCCATGGGAGTATTGGATATCATTGGATCAGGTTCGTTTAGCTGTGTAGGGGTCTCTAATTGTTGTGATTCAGTCGAAGGTTCAAGCTCCTGTTGATTTATTCTGGTATCAGCAGTAAGAGCAGATTCTTGCGAAACACCATTTTCTGCAGGCGCTTCTGTTTCCGATCTTGTCGATTCTGTGTTACTTTCTTGAAGTTCTGTTTTTGGAAGTTCAGCTGATTTTTTCTCTTTTTCAGACGAAGTTGATAACACAACAACCGTTGCAATAGCAGCTGTAGATACACCGATTCCGATGGCCACTTTCGCCAACATGGAAAGACCCGTACTTGCAGCTGTTGTAGTTCCAGCCGCGGCAACTTGCGACGAAATACTCGCCCACAAATCAGGATTTACAGGTGCTTCGTAGTTTCCCAGTTTCTGAGAAAAAAGCTCTTTTATGTTGTCTTTACCTTCCAATTTCTAACTCTTCTAATTTTGTTCTTAAGTATGATTTAGCGCGCGAATATTGTGATTTTGAGGTGTTTTCAGAAATTCCAAGTTTATCACCTATCTCTTTATGAGAATAACCTTCAATTGCGAACATGTTGAATACCGTTTTGTAACCATCTGGCATTTCCTGAATCAATTTCAATAGATCTTCTTCTATCAAATCTTCCAACGCATCGGAATCAGATCCTACCTTATAACTCACGTCATCCATGGAAACATTCGCATTGAATTTGCTCGTTTTCCGTAAATGATCCAATGATGTATTTACCATAATTCGTCGCACCCATCCTTCTAATGATCCGTTTCCTGTGTACTTATCGAGTTTCGTAAATACCTTCACAAAACCGTCTTGTAACACGTCTTCTGCCTGCGCCTGATCTTTCATGTAACGCAAGCAAACACCCATCATTTTAGGGGCATACATTTCAAACAACTCACGCTGAGCTCGAGGGTCTCCTTCAATACACTTATTTGCTAAAGTAATTTCATCCATCGCTCGCGCTTGTTATCAAGACTCAACTTACTAAAAAAAGGTTGCACGTTCTTTTTCTATTCATTTCTTTTCGGCTGGAAAGATATATATACGAACGCGTAGAAAACCTGATTAGTCCTTCTTTTTGAGATAAATCAAAATAAATGCATCCGATTTTTTTCTTCTTCTAAAGAACAATCTTGTAAAGCTAACACCAAGAAATGGTATGCATGCATTCTATATTTGCGCATAGATTCCGTGGGAATATCCTCTCAAAACGCGTACTTTAGCATTACCAAAAACAATAAATGAAAATTTTCTCCCTATGGGTACTTGTGCTTCTTAGCACATGTGCTGACGCTCAAGAATTACCAAAAATTAAACTTAAGAAGGGTAACTGGATTGCTGAATTAGCTCTCAATGACCATGATGTTCTTCCTTTCAATTTAGTGGTATCACAAACAATTGATGGTTATTCTTTTATGGTAGAAAATGGTGAGGAGATGATTCAACTCAATCAACCGGAACAAAAAGGTGATAGCTTATATGTTCGCTTTCCTTTCTTTAATTCCATGCTTGTTTTTACAGCAGATTCTAAACGATCTATTAATGGTTATTGGGTGAATTTCAACAAAGGAAAGGATTACAAAATTCCTTTTTCATCCCGCAAAAAACGATCACAACGCTTTTCTCTTGCTAAGAAAAAAGTAATGGATACACACCTTGATGGCAAATGGGAAGTTACATTCGAACCAAACACTAACTCTTCGTATCCTGCAGTAGGAGTTTTTTCTCAAACCAAAGGAAAAAGTGAAGTATCAGGGACATTCCTAACAGAAACAGGCGATTACCGCTTTTTAGATGGGAATATTGTGGGAGATAGTTTATTTCTTTCGTGCTTTGACGGTTCTCACGCATTTCTATTCAAAGCTGGAATCAACCAGGATGGAACGCTTGATGGGAAGTTCTTCAGCGGAAAACACTGGTCGTCGGAATGGATTGGAAAACGAAATGAAAATGTTGAGTTAAAGAATCCTGAAGAATTAACCTATTTAATTGATGGAAAAGATGTTGCCTTCCAACTTAAAGATATGGAAGGTCAAGATTTTACTTTTCCAAATGAAAACTATGAAGGTAAAGTAACCATCATTCAAATTATGGGAACTTGGTGTCCGAATTGTTTGGATGAAACGAAGTACTTTAAAGAATTGTACGATAAATATCACAAAGACGGACTTGAAATCATTTCAATTGCCTACGAAACTGGAAATACAACAGAAGACTATATTAAAAGTGTTACGCGTCTTCGCAACAAGTTAAATTTAAACTTCACATTCCTTATTGGTGGTCCAGCAAGAAAAAACTTGGCCTCAGAGCATTTCGATATGCTGAATGAGATCATTTCCTTTCCTACAACGATCTTTATTGATCGAAATGGTGAGGTAAAACGAATTCACACAGGGTTTAATGGTCCTGGAACAGGTGAATATTATACGGAATACGTTCGAAGCACGAACTCATTGATCGAAAACTTACTCGCTCAATAAGGACTGTTAATTAAGCGCAAGCAATTTTATTGACACGTCTTTCGTGACGTCCTCCTTCAAACTCTGTTGATAAGAAAGCATCAACCATTTCCAATCCTTCTGATTCAGAAATAAAACGAGCTGGTAAGGCTAAGATATTTGCATTGTTGTGAGAACGCGCTAATTCAGCCAATTCTTTTTTCCAACACAAGGCACTGCGTACACCTTGATGTTTATTTGCCGTCATGTTGATTCCGTTTCCAGATCCACAAATTACGATACCAAGCATTCCTTCATTTTCTTCTACCATAGAAGCCACAGGATGACCGTAATCAGGGTAATCGATGCTATCCTCAGAATAACAACCAAAATCTTTTACTTCGTAACCGGCTGCTTCTAAGTGTTTAATAACCGAAGCTTTTAATTGAAATCCTGCGTGATCGGCACCGATAGGAATAACTTTTTTCATGGTATCAAGGTGTTTTTTTAACTGCTTTCGACAAAGCTACTCCTTATTAACAATTGATCAAAGTTTTAAACATCGTAAAAAATGAACCCCTGAAAACAGGGCTGCAAGAATCAATAGTTATTCACCGTTATTCACTTTAGATTGTTCATAGATGTTTAGAACTATCAACATCTTTTCTTAGGAAATGTTATAAACTTGTATATACTCCACCGCTTTTCATTAATCCTAGGAAAGTTTTGTCCATTTCTTCAGAACTTATCATTCCGTAGTTCACATAAAATCATGAAAAACTAGGCATCCTTTTCTCCACACACAGTCTTTTTTGATAAATGTGAATAACCTCGATAATCCTTTGCCCAGTAATCTTTTAACTACTGTAAAAGATGTTGATAACCGTTCTCATTTTCTTGAAAAGATCAAAAGCAAAAAGTTTCAATATATTTTTCGAACATATGAACATCCTTAATAAGGAATAATAGTTTCTCTTTTTTAAAAGAAATTTAAATTACTTTATTCTCTTATGTCTTAAAAAGATGAAACTAGCATTTTTGAAAAAGAGTTGCTATCTTAGAGAAGGTTTGAATATATTATATTGATTATCAATAAGTTATTAGTAGTCTATATTTAGAGAATAAATAAAAAAATATTCATTCCGCTGCGAAGCTGAACGATTCAAAAAAGAAGCTTTAATTTAACACCTCCATTCCTTGCGCACAAAACATGGATAAACTAAAATTTTGGAAGTTAATACAGCGACGTCAACCTGAATTTCATTCCTATTATGAGAATGAAAATAAGCTAAGCAGGTTAGCAAGAATTCAATTGATTGCCGCCATTTTTATCGCTCCGATTTACTCCTTTTTAATTTACACCACCGATATTCCCATTATTTATTTCTGGTTAGGTGTATTCTATTCGATAGGGGTTATTCTCTATCTTATCATTTGTGCGCTGATTCCGTTTTTCAACGATAAATTCATCTATTTCTTTTTTGGGCACTTGTTCGGAACAACATTGGTTGCGTTCATTAGCTTGTTTCAAAGTGGAATAACGCAGTTTGATTATCTCTGCTTTTTTGGCTTGTACAGTTTAACGGTGTTTGTGATCCAACGATGGTACCCAGCTGTTCTTTACAACATCTTCGTGTTCGTTCTGCTTATCTATGGTTTTCATCATCATCCAAGCGCTGAGATGAATAATTCGTTGGCTTTTGGACTCTTTGCAACCTTAGGGATGAGTTCAACCTTGGTGCTTTATTCGCGCGATAAGATGATTAATGAGATTGAAGATTATTCGGATTATCTCAAGAAAATCATCAACAATCCTGGATCAGGATATATTCTCTTCGATTTCGACAAACACACGCCAATCATTCTTGATTACAACACCGAAGCACTCAAAGAATTTGGGATTAAATCTCAAACCAAGCACGCGCTTCAAACACAGTTCTTTTCGTATTTCAAAACATACGATCGTGATAAAATGCGTCAACTGAAGTTTGGAAGTAAATACGTTAAAACGATCCGATCAAAAGCAGTTGAGAACAATGTGCTGGAAGTTCACGTAATTGTTCTTCAACTCAAAAATGGGGCGTATTGGCTAGCCAAAATTAATAATGTTACTGAGGAGATTGAGAAGCGTCAGGAGCTCGAATTAAGTGAAAAGAAATACCGAAACCTCTATTACCGAAACAAAGCGGGAGTTTTCACCATGGATAAAGAATCGGTGATCATTAACGGAAATACTTCGTTCTTTTCCATGCTTGAAAACACGGTAAGTATTGGAGAACGATTGTTTAATGAGCATCAAACGGAAGATTGGCAATTAGTACTCAATACGCTCGATAAAAAAGAAAGTGTACAGAATTATCAAACGCAAATCGAACTTAGTAATAACAACCATAAAACACTGATTTTTAGTTGGTACCTCGATAGTCAAACAGGATATATTGAAGGATCTGTAATTGATTTAACGCACATCCAAAGAGCGTCTCAGGCCTTGCGCCAAAGTGAGCAAAAATACCGATCCATTTACGAAGAATCGAATGATGCCATCTTGATTTTGGACGGAGATACCATCGTAGATGTGAACAGACGAGCGGTTCAACTTTTCGGTAAAGTAGAAAAGGAATTGCTCAAGACGAATTTGTTTGATTTGAGTCTCGATAAATCCGAAGAGAGTAGAGATATTTACACAGACGAGCGTAAGAAATTAAACAATGTTCGAAGCATAAAGTTTGATTGGCAATTCGATGGGAAAAACCGAATTGTGGAAGCTGAAGTTTCTTTCATTGAAATATTATTGGAGAACAAATTGTTTTACCAATGTGTGATTCACGATCAAACGGAACTGAACCGCACGATGCGTTCCATCGAACAAAACAGAAAGAACCTGGAGAATATTCTGGAAAATAATCCGGAGGGAATTCTCATTGTACATCAAAGTGAAATTCTGTATCGAAACACAGAAATCAATCGTGTGTTGGGAGAAAATATCTCCATTAATTCCTTATTCACAGGAGAAGGTCAACGCTTTTTCAGTAGGTGTTTGGAACTGCATACGACCTCTGGAAATTATCAAAACATCCAATTGGATATGATTGATAAGAATGGAGAGTTGCTTCAGGTAGATGTGAGTTTGGTATCGACCAATTTTGAAGGGAAAGACGCCACATTGATTATCATTAAGGACATTTCGGTACAAAATACTTTAGCCAAGGAAAAACTAAGAGCTGAGCTCGCTGAGGAAACCAACAAACACCTGGAAAATGAGATCCAGGAACGAATAAAAGCAGAACGATTGGTGCAAGAACAGTTCCTTCGAACCAAAGCCATCTTGGACAGTTCTTCGAATACTTTCTTGTTAACGCTCACACTCGATGCTAGAATTTCTTCCTTCAACACGCACTTCGAAAACTATATTTATCAACTCAATAAATTAAAAATTCAGGAAGGGGAGTTGTTCGGAGAATTCTTCAAGGAAATTTTTACACCCGTTCAAATGCGTTTCTTCCGAATGTCTTTTCGAAAGATAAAAGAAGGAAAATCGCACCAATACGAAGTATTGATTAACATTGACGATCGAAGTTCGTGGTTGGAAATCTTTATGAACCCGATTTTCGATACACGTGGAAACGTTGCCGAAATTTCTATTGTGGCGCACGACATTAGTGAGAAAAAGAAAACAAGTGATGAAATCGTGGCTTCTTTGAAAGAAAAAGAAGTGATGTTGAAGGAAATTCATCACCGCGTAAAAAACAACTTGCAAATCATTTCGAGTATTCTGAATCTGCAATCTTCGTTTGTACACGACGAGAATACCTTGGAAATATTGCAAGAAAGTCGAAACAGAATCCGTTCAATGGCAATCATTCACGAAAATTTATATCGAACGGAAGATTTCTCAAGTATCAATTTTGCTGATTATTTGTACAATCTTGTCACAAATTTGATAGCTTCGTATCGCATCCAGCAAGTGATTCACCTCGAATCAGATATTGAAGAAATAGACCTTGTTCTGGATCAGGCAATTCCATGTGGACTTCTTGTTAACGAATTGATCACAAACTCACTAAAATACGCATGGCCTGAGAAAAAAGAAGGAACCATTCGAATAGAATTGAAACAGGAAGAATCTCGTGTGAAGTTGATTATTGCTGATGATGGACAAGGATTACCGAATAGTTTCGACGATATGAGTTCTGATACACTCGGTTTACAATTAGTTGCCACACTTGTGGAGCAATTGGATGGAGAACTCAACGTAAATGTGAACCAAGGAACCGAATATTTAATTAAATTTGATAATATCAAAACCCTCTCATCAAATGGCAAAAATTAATGTTCTAGTTGTAGAAGACGAATCTATTGTGTCAAAAGATATCCAACACAGTCTGAAGAAATTGGGCTATAACGTGGTGGGTTCAGCATCAACCGGTGAAAAAGCGATTGAGTTGGCTTCGAGTACGAATCCAGATGTCATTCTAATGGATATTATGTTGAAAGGGGATTTGAGTGGAATCGATGCTTCTGAAGAAATCAATAAAATGCATGCTATTCCGATTATCTTTCTTACAGCCTATGCAGATGAGTCTACGTTGTCGAAAGCCAAAATAACGGAGCCTTACGGCTATATTTTGAAGCCTTTTAAGGAGATTGATCTTCACACAACAATCGAAATGGCGATTTACAAGCATAGTCGAGAGCAAGAGGTGGTGAAAGAGCGCGATTTGTTGTACACTTTGGTAAGCAATAAAGATGCTAAGCAGGGTGGAGGATATGTTTTCGTGAAATCGAACAGTAAGTTGGTAAAACTGAAAGATGAAGAGATTTACTACATCGAAGCCTTGAAAGATTACGTAGTAATTCATACAGCAGATACACGCTACACGATTCACTCAACAATGAAAGATATCGAACGAAAGCTCGGAAAAGAAGCGTTTATTCGTATTCACAGATCGTTCATCGTTCGACTGGATAAAATCGCTACCATCGAATATCCAAACTTAACGTTGGAAGATATCGATAAACACATTCCAATTGGTGGCTCGTACAAAGACGAATTGAATAATCGAATCAACCTCGTTTAATTCATTAAACCACTAAATCTTTGTGTGCTTTGTGCCTTTGTGGTTTGTTTTTTCACCACATAGATACATAGGGTTGTATACTTAATTTATTTATTCCACCAACTCCAAGTCGATTCTACGGCGTTTCGTCGATACTTCGTAAATACGGACGCGTACCTTATCGCCAAAGTTGAATGTTTTCTCTGTTTTGGAGCCAATAATCATGTATTGATCCGCATCGAAATAATAGCGATCACCTGGTAAATCTTGCAATGGAATCATTCCTTCACACTGATTTTCGTCCATTTTCACAAACATTCCAAATTCAGCTACACCTGAAACAACACCATCGAACTCCTGTCCGATTTTATCCGACACAAACAACGTTTGGAAGAATTTCGTGCTTTCTCGTTCCGCTTCAACAGCTTTGCGTTCCATGCGTGAAATACGCTTACAAATATCATCCAGTTCGTTGTTGTACTGGTGCTTTTTCGATGTTAACGTTTCCTGCAGAATACGGTGTACAATCAAATCGGCGTAACGACGAATCGGAGAAGTGAAGTGCGTGTAAAAATCGAAAGCTAATCCGTAGTGACCAATGTTTTTCGTTTCATACGACGCTTTTGCCATCGAACGAATCGCCATGGATTGAATCAATGAGTATTCATTTTTGTAACGAATATCGTTTAATAAAGCATTGATGTTTTTCGAAATCGCATTCGGATTATCAGTATTGATTTCATATCCAAACTTGTTGATAAACATGTTGAACATCTCAATTTTGGCCGTATCTGGTTTATCGTGACATCGGTACACAAAAGGAATTTTAGCTTCGCCTTTTCCTCGTTTTGAAATAAATGTGGCTACCGAACGATTGGCCAACAACATGAATTCCTCAATCAGCTTATTTGCGTCTTTTGAGCGTTTAATCATGATCGATTCAGGGTATCCTTCTTCATCCAAACGGAAACGAACTTCTTCCGATTCAATGTTCATGGCACCCGCTTTTAAACGCTTTTTCCGCAAAATTTTAGCGATTTTATCTAAAAGAAGGATTTCTTCTTTCATATCGCCATCGGCACCTTCAATGATTTCTTGTGCTTCTTCGTAGGTAAATCGTCGGTCCGAATGTATTACTGTTTTACCAAACCATTGGTTGTAGACTTTTCCATTTTCGTCCATTTCAACAACCGCTGAAAAACTAAATTTATCTTCATGTGGACGAAGGGAACAGGCCAAGTTAGATAACTGTTCCGGTAACATGGGAACAACGCGATCAACTAAATAAACAGAATTCGATCGTTTCAAGGCTTCTGTATCCATGGCAGAACCAGGTCTTACGTAGTGTGAAACATCAGCAATGTGAATTCCTACCTCGATGTGTCCATTTTCCAATCGTTGAAATGACAAGGCATCATCAAAATCCTTTGCGTCTTGTGGATCGATGGTAAATGTGGTAATATCACGAAAATCGCGTCGCTTCGCGACTTCTTTTGGATCCAAATCAATGGTAACCGTTTCCGCTTCAGATAACACATCGTTTTCAAAACGAAAATCAAGTCCCTGATTCACCAAAATACTGATCATCTCATTATCATTACTCGAATTTTTACCGAGCAATTCTATGACTTCACCGTATGGATTATCTGCTGATTTTGGCCATTTTGTGATACGAACCAATGCTTTTTCTCCATCTTTTGCTTTTTTCAGCTTCTCTTTTGGAATGAAGATATCGGTTCCAACACGCGAATTATCGGGAACTAAGAACCCATAATCTTTCGACAATTTTATTGTACCGACAAACTGCGTTCGTTCCCGTTCAATGATTTCAACAATTCGACCTTCTTTTCTCGATTTTCCGTGCTTCGTAATTTGCACTTTAACTTGATCTCCATCCAACCCTTGATTGGTTTGTGATGGAGGAATAAAAATATCCGAATCATCACCATCTACAACCACGTAACCTGCGCCACGCTGCGTCATATCTAGTGTTCCAGTAACATAATTCGTAGAACCACTCAACTTATACGTTCCATGACTCATCGATGAAATAAACTTTTCACGCTTGAGATCTTCCAGAATGGTATAGACGAGTTTACGTAGCGCTTTTTCTTTTACATCTATAAGGCTACAAACTTGTCGGTGATTTAACGTTGACTCAGGGTTTTCGGTGAAAACCTTTCGGATGATGTGAGAAAGGCTTCGACGAAGTTTCTCATTCCGCTTTTTTTTTGACATATTACTACGAAGGTACATTTAATTTAGAATAAATATAAAGCAGAGTTGAAAACAATTGATATTGTTTATTGATAACTTTGTTTAAAACCATAAACATGAAAGCAAGAGTAGAAAAAGCGCTCAATGAGCAAATAGAGAAAGAAGGACAATCGTCACAATTTTATTTAGCGATGGCTTCTTGGGCTGAGGTAGAAGGATTGAATGGAATTTCTCAGTTCATGTACAAGCAATCAGATGAAGAACGGTTTCACATGTTGAAATTGGTAAAGTTTGTGAATGAACGTGGAGGAAAAGCAATTATTCCTGGTTTCGAGACACCACCAGCGGAATTTGAATCGGTACTCAACGTATTTGAATTGTTGTTGAGCCATGAAATAAAAATTACAGAAAGCATCAACGAATTGGTAGAAGTTTGTTTGGAAGAGAAAGATTATCCAACGCACAACTTCATCCAATGGTACTTGTCGGAACAACTCGAAGAAGAAGCTTCTGCACGCACTATTTTAGATAAAGTAAAGCTGATTGGTGAAGACAAAGCAGGACTTTATTTATTCGATAGAGATTTAGAAAACGCAACAATTCAAGTTACTCCCGCAAATACAGTAGCTCCGGGAGCCTAAGAAGTCTTTGGTTTTTGGTATTTTAAACGTTCGATAACGAAATGAAAAAATACCTTATTTATATTGTCTGTGCGCTTGCCTCATATACGAGTGTAGCGCAAAAGGAGTTTCGTTTCCGAAATTTCAGCATCAATGATGGACTTTCTCAGAGTTCTGTAACTGCTATTGTTCAAGACGAAAGCAATACCCTGTGGGTGGGAACACAAGATGGACTCAACCGTTTTGATGGTAGAACTTTCGAGGTGATTTCGGCAGATGGAACGGATGGACTTGAAAGTTCTTACATCAAGTGTGCGCTTGTTGATCAGAAAGGAAACTTGTGGTTTGGAACAAATAACGGTCTTACGTACTACGATCGACAAACCGAACAATTTCAAACCTTCTTTGTAAAGAAAGGAGAAGTCATTCAAATTGAAGACTTAGCGCTTTGCATGGACGGAAATTTATGGGTGGCATCAAGTGAAAATGGTCTTTACCGTTTTAATACGCGTTCGTTTCAGTTTACAAGCTTTCGTTCGCAAATACCGTCGAGAAAAACAACGCACGTAAAAGTTACCGATAAAGGAATTGTTATCGTAGCGATGGCAGGCGGAGGTTTGTACTTTTACAATTCCGAAAAAGATACAGGCGTTGAAATTAGCGCTTATCAAACGCCATTTTCTTCGGTAAATCGGCTCATTTTACGAGGTGATAACGAACTACTTGTTGCTACAAACAGTGGTGTTTTTCGAGTTGACATTCAAAAAAAGTCCATTCACGATCAATTTCCGAATCTTTTCAAGGAAATAGGAAAAATGGCGATCGCTGATGTGTACAAATATCCCGATCTCGGTTGGGTAATTGCCACAAAAAATCAGGGAATGTACCTTCTGAATAAAGATGGAAATATTCATCACAGTACGGAAGACATCTTTCAAAAAACATCCATTCTAACCAACGCGATTAACTTCATTTATCGTGATAATTCCGGTTACGTTTGGCTTGCCTCGCAAAGAGGATTGTCCGTGTTTGATCCGAATAAAGAGGAGTTCATGGGCGTAGGACCAAGCGGAAATGAGGAAACAGGAATTCCCGCGCCAAGTGTGTGGAGTTTTGCTGAAAGTCCTTCTGCTCGTTACATGTACATCGGAACAGATGAGGGAATTTCTCGCTATGATTCAAAAACACGAAAATTCCATCAGTTTTATCGAACTGAAAGAGCGGCTACCAACAATAATGAGATTTCTGTACTCGGTATTTTGCCAGTGAGCGATCGCAAAATTTTGGTAGCATGTACAGATGGTGCCTTTGAGTTGAATATATCAACGGAGGGATATGCCTACCAAAAGATCAAATATCCGTCAAAAGAGGTGGAGCAAATGCACCAGCGGTCGTATTCGCTGCTTCATTTGGAGGGGACATCATACCTGATCACCACCAAAGAGGGTGCACTTGTGTATGACATTGAGTCGAAAAAAATGGAGGTGTTTACGCACAACTCGCGCAAACCAAAAACAACGATTTCTGCAGGAATTTGTCGTTTGGCATTTAAAGATAACAAGGGAAAAATTTGGCTCACCACCAGTACAGGTGGATTGAATGTGATGGAAAAGAAGGCGGAAAGCTGGGTCATTCATCCGTATGCGTACAACAAACAAATAAAGGCGGCTTCAAGAGATTACGTTACGTGTATGTATCATACAAACGACGGACATTATTGGTTAGGAACCTTTGGATCTGGTTTACTTCATTGGAATGAGAAAACAAAGAAAGTAGTTGTCTACAACCAAAAAGACGGCTTACCCAATGATGTTATTTATGGTTTGCTTGCCGATAAAAAAGGAAATTTTTGGTTGAGTACGAACAAAGGATTGTGTCAATTCAATGCAAAAACAAAGAGGGTCCGAAATTATACGGAAACGCATGGTTTATTAAGCAATGAATTCAATAGTGGTGCGTATTTGTTGTCGTCAACGGGAAAAATGTATTTCGGTGGAATCTTTGGGTATACGTATTTCCATCCAGATGAAATTTCTAAGCCGAAACAGGCAATTAGCGTAACGTTCACGAAATTTAAATTGGAAAATGACTGGCTCAAACCGAAAGCAAACAGTATCCTTACACAACCCATTTCGGAAACATCAGAAATAGAATTATCGTACGAAAAAAGAAGTTTTACCCTTCGTTTTCAGCCTTCAGATTTAGCTCATCCAGAATTGGTGAATTACAAATATGAACTGGAAGGATCGGATGAAGGTGAAATTTTGTTGGGAGCAGATAATGAAATTCATTTTAATGCCTTGGCACCAGGAAAATATGTGCTCAAAGTATATGCGCGATTGAATGACGGTCCGTGGAGCATTTATCCCGCGACGCTTACCATTCACGTTGGTGCCCCATTTTGGCAAACCTTGTGGTTTTGGTTGATTGTGGCTGTTATTGCATTAATCATTATTCGTTGGTTTGTGCGCAGAAGAATTGATTCAGCGCGACGTGAACAAGTTCGCTTGGAAATGAAAATTCACGATCGAACACGCGAAATTCAAGAACAAAACATCAAAATTGACGAGCAGAGAAAGAAAATCGAAGAAGAGAAAAACAAGGTTGTTCGTCAGCAAAAATTGCTACAGATCGAGAAAGATAAAACAGAAAAGCTCCTCCAAAATGTGATTCCTGCCTCTACGGCGGAAGAGTTGAAAAAACGTGGAAAAGCGAGGGCCCGTGCCTACACGAAAGTATCGGTATTGTTCACAGACTTTGTTGGGTTTACCAAGATTTCGGACCGAATGAAACCAACGGAACTCGTTAAGAAGTTGGACGTTTACTTTACCAAGTTTGATGAAATCATCGTAAATAACAACCTCGAGAAAATCAAAACGATTGGTGATGCGTACATGTGTGCCGGAGGTGTTCCTGTGCGTAACAATACCAACCCAATTGATACGTGTTTGGCGGCACTTGAAATTCAAGCCTACATGGAAAAACGCAAAAATGATGCGATTGCCAACGGTAGAGAATATTGGGAGTTGCGTTTGGGCATCAATACAGGAGAAGTAACGGCAGGAGTGATCGGTAGTGAGCGTTTGGCGTACGATATCTGGGGAGCAACGGTTAATCAAGCACAGCGAATGGAAATGCTGGGTGAGCCCGGAAAAATTACCATTTCAGGATCTACCTTCCAATTGATTGAACCGTATTTTGAATGTACATTCAAGGGAAAAGCACAGTCGAAAAGCCGTGGGTTGATCGATATGTATACCGTCGATCGTATTAAACCTGAACTTTCGATTGGAGGAGAAGGAATTCGTCCCAACGAGCGCTTCAACCAGATTGTGAACCTGCACTTGTACAGTTCGATCAATTACTACAAAGCAGAGAGACACATTATTCAGTTGCTCGAAAAACGCTTATCGAAGAACTTGCATTATCACAGTATCGCACACACGAAAGATGTTGTTTCAGCTGTTGAACGTATCGCCTTATTAGAAGGAGTAACCGATGAGGGATTGTTTTTATTGAAATCGGCAGCAACGTATCACGATGCAGGGTTTATCGAACAGTATGATAAAAACGAGCCCATTGGTGTGCGCTTAGCAGGTGAAATTCTACCGAAATACGGTTATACAGATGTTCATATCGACCGAATCAAAGAGTTGATCTATGTGACGGAGATTCCCCATAAGCCGAAAAACCTTCTCGAAGAAATCATTTGTGATGCCGATTTGGATTATCTCGGGCGCGATGACTTCCATGAAATTGCAGACAAGCTCCGACGTGAGCTCAAAGAGCATGGAAAGATTGAAAGCGATCGCCAATGGGACGAGATTCAAGTGGTGTTCCTCAAAAAGCATAAATACTTCACCAAAACGGCCATTAAAACGCGTAAGAAGAAGAAAAAACAAAACTTGAAGGAAGTACAAGAGCGTTTGGCAAAGAATGAATACAATGATTAAAATCATCGTCTAATTTGAGAGGCTGTTTTCTTTTTTCAATGGGTATGATGGCAGTAGCTACAGGATGTAATTAAACATCAGATGTCATAACAGGTAAGGGTGAATTTTGATCATCAAGAACGGTTCCAACCGAAGAAGATGGAAGGTGTTGTCCAACGATTCCTGTCGTAATAGAAATGAAAATTTTAGCGGGCAAAATTCAAGCAAAAAAGAAACCCTATCAATCCAAAGACTGACAGGGTTTTTAGTATTCTTAAAGTAATACGCTTATCCGTTGAAATCAACAGCTAATGTATTCAATCCTTCAATTGGGTTCACAATCAATGCAGGAATTTGAGCATCGTTTGTAATGATGTATTCTTCATGACTTGCTGTCAAAACACCCAAAACGTTGTTTTTATTTAAGTTCATGATAGCGATCAAATCAGCGTCGATGCTTACAGCGTGCTTCACAACAGCTTTATCGAAGCCTCCACTTGAAACAATTGTTGCAGTTACTTCAATATCGCGCTCAGAGAAATATTTCTTCGCAAATTGAATGTTTGCTTTCACTTGATGATTCAAGAACTCGTCACTTTCCTCAGGAGTAATTACGTGTACTTTCGACTTGAAGTACGTTGCGATATTGGCAACAATCGCCAATTTTTGCTTTGTTTCTTTGTTTAAATCCAATGGAACTACGATATCATCGTAACCAGTTTCCTTTGGTGTTTTTTCTTGTACCACAACAAAGGGAGTAGTAGAGTGTGTGATCACTTTTAAGGCATTCATTCCTGTTAAGTGCTGCCATCCATGTGTTCCATGTGTTCCCATGAAAATCAATTCAGCATGGTGCTCAGCAGCGAAATCACCGATATCTTCAAAAATATTTCCTACACGAACAGATGCAACTAATCGCACATCATCAGATCGTTTAGCAATAAGTTCCTTCAACTTTGTTTCAGCAGAACTGATATCCTTATTCTTACTTACAACGTGGAGTAAGTAAATGTCTGCTCCAAGGGGTTTAGCCGTAGCTATTGCATGTTCCAAAGCGACATTAGCAACTTCGGTAAAATCGTGAGGAACAATAAAATTTTTAGGTTTCATAAAATCGGGTTCTAATTTTCGGTTTTGCAGTCTAAGTAGCAAATATAATAATAAGCAAAATTAACGAACTTAAAAACCTGAAATATCGAGAGATTTAAACAATAAAAAGAGTAAAAACCTCAGATTATAGGTAAAAGGCTGACTTTCTTAACAGTTTTATTATCACTATGAAAGGGAAGAAATTACCTTATTCAGCATTCAAGTGCGTATTCTTTAGGAGTTTTCTGCGCATATAACGCTTAATAATGGCATTGGCTAAAACAACAGCTACAATAATGAAAGAACCAATATAGAACTGCGTTCCCATAATTTTGTTTTCATTCAAGATGACAATCGCGAGCAGAATTGTGTAAACGGGTTCCATGTTGATGCTCAAGGAAACAGTAAATGCACCGAGTCGCTTTGTGAGTTCAACCGTTACCAAAAAGGCAAAAGAGGTACACAGTAACCCTAAAAAGAGTAGCCAAAGAATATCTTCTGTTGAGAGTTGAAATAATTCTGGATTCAATTCTCCTCGAAATAAGAGAATGATCGTTAGAAAGACTCCACCGATCACCATTTCATAGAAGGTAATTTTTGAAGGAGCCATTGTTTGTGCCATCTTTCCATTCATTACGGAAAAAATGGCTGCCATTAGCGCAGAAACCAAGCCATACGCTAATGCGATATAGTCTTGAGCGCTAAAATCTTCTGAAACGAAATAGATTCCGTAAATAACAACAAGTCCCATCACGACTTCCGTCCACGAAAGGCGGCGTTTCATTACTAAGGGTTCCAGCCAAGAAACGTGAATGGTGGTGGTAGATAAACAGAGAATGCCGAGCGAAGCAGTGGAGAGGTCAATGGCCATGTAAAAGGTGACCCAGTGCAGCATAACCACAATTCCAACTAACGCAAGCATAAAAAACTCTCGTGGAGATTTGAGCTTCAATGAGCGTTCCATTAACGGCAAAACAATGCCCAAAGATGCCGCGGCAATTAGCACGCGATACCATACAATGGGAAGCGGGGGAAGGTTAATGAGTTTACCCAAAATGCCGGTGAATCCCCACATAAGAATGATGAGGTGGAGCAAAATATGGTATTTAAACTTCCTAAACATTGCGCGAATTTACGAAAAAGGGTATTCCAAGGTTTCCAAAAAAAGAAACAAAAAAACGCCCTCAAACAATCGTTCGAGGGCGCTTCAATCAAGTACGGTGAAGGTCTTACTTCATCAATTTTTTCCGCTTCGCATCCAATTTATTCTGTTTTTCATCCAGTTTTGAATGTTCCACTTGCAATTTTTCCTGCTCCGTTTTTAGTTTATCCAGATTTTTTCCCTTTGCAATTTTCTTGTCAAGCTTCTTTTGCTTGCTGTCCAATTTCGCTCGGGCATCATCAATCTTTTTCTGCTCAGCATCTAGCTTATCGATTTTCTTTTGAAGTGCTTCTGCTTTCTTCGCTTCCTTTTCGATGGCTTTTTGCTCTTTTTCCGCCTCCTTTTGTGCCTTTTCGGCTTCTTTTTGCGCTTTCTCAGCTTCTTTCTGAGCTTTTTCCGCCTCTTTTTTAGCTTCTTCTTCCGCTTTTTGTGCCTTTTCTTCGGCCTTAGCTTGTTCCTTCGCTTCTTTCGCTTCTTCTGCAGCGCGATCTTTCTCTTCTTTCAAGGCTTTTTCCTTTTCCTTGGCTGCTTTTTCCGCTTCTTTCGCTGCTTCCTTTTGCGCTTTCTGTGCCTTTTCCGCTTCTTTTTCTGCGGCAGAAGCATCTATTTCCTCCATCTTCTTCGCTTCCTCTTCTTCGAGTGCTTTCAAGCGTGCTTCTTGCTCTTCTTGACGTTTACGCATTTCAGCTTCACGGTCTGCCTGACCTTCGTTGAGTTGTGCTTCCTGCTCTGCTTTGCGCTTTTCGATTTCCTGGCGTTGCGCTTCCATTTCTTTTTCCTTTGCTTCGGTTTCAGCACGCGTAGCTTCCGTTTCCTTTTGCTGCTCTTCTGTTACGGTTTTAACTTCACTTGTTTCCTGCTGAAGTTGCTCTTGACGCTCTTTCGCTTCAGCCATACGCTTCTCATACTCCTCTTTCGATTCGTTTTCACCTTGGATTTTCTCGTTGAGCTTTTCTTCAGTTGCTTCGGCATCAGCTTGTATTTCCGTTAAGGCTGCCGACTTGCTTTTCAAAGCAAACCCAACATTTCCTCCGTCCGATAAAACAACCGCTTCTTTCTTATCTGTCTTGTAGAGTCGGTGGTAGACTTCAATATTAACAGCCTCACCATTGTAGGTAGGTAGTTTAATGGCAACAACGCCCATCTCGTTTGTGGTTCCAGCCGCAACTACTGTTTTATCGTTCACAACTTTAACAAGTGCGCCCGCAACAGGATTTCCTTCGCTAGTTACTGTAATGGTTACAGAAACCGCATCTTTCTCTACCTTCTCAACAAGCGTTGATTTTTCAATTGTTGCTGCCATACTTCCAAAAGAAGCCATGAACAACGAAACAAGAATGTATACTTTTTTCATTTGTTTTTGTTTATCGGTACCTTATACCTAAGTTCAATTTTAACATGCGTTCAGAATGCAGACTTAAAGTAAGTAGCATACAACGGATATTCCATGGAAAAACGCCTTTTTTCGTCAAACCGCATAAAAAAGCGGTTATTATTTCTAAACTTTTTCCAAAAAGCCTCTCTTCCGTTAAATGAAAGAGTTGCCGAAATATCGGTCTGAGGTTAAAAATAAGGAAAACCGAGTTCGTTCGCTGAAAGGAAGCCAAAAATTATTCCAAATTTTCCACTACTTTTGAATTATGCGCTTTTCAGAGGTTGTTGGACATGGAGAATTGAAGGCTGATTTGATCAAAGAAGTCAATCAGGATCACATCAGTCATGCACAACTTTTCATAGGAAAACCCGGTTATGGCACACTTCCACTAGCGCTCGCGTTCGTTCAGTACATGTTCTGCGAAAACAAGCAGGAAAACGATAGTTGTGGTGAATGTCAATCGTGTAAAAAAGTCGCCAAGTTACAGCATCCAGATTTACACTTTTCGTTTCCAACGGTTCAAACGGTAAGCAAGATTGCTGATGGGGTGATTTCAGAATGGCGCGAACTGATTTCAGAGTCTCCTTATTTCGATTTGAACGACTGGATCAAGCGAATGGATCCAAAAGAACGAAAACCGATTATTGGTAAAGACGAAAGTCAGGAAATTATCAAAAAACTGAACCTCCGTTCCTACGAGGGAGGGTACAAGGTGATGATGATTTGGATGGCGGAAGAAATGAACCAGTCGAGTGCGAATAAACTCCTAAAAATATTGGAGGAACCGCCAGGAAACACGCTTTTTCTGTTGATTTCCGAGAATGAAGAAACAATGCTTCAAACCATTTTATCGCGAACGCAAAAGGTGCGAGTACCGCGTATCAAAATGGAAGATTTGAGCGTGTATTTGCGACAACATAAAAATCAATCGGCTGGAAATGCAGACAGTATTGCATCCCGAGCAGATGGCGATTTGATTGAAGCAATGGAGTTTTTGGGTGATCATGCCGAGCAAGATGAAAATCGCGAGCAGTTCATTCAACTCATGCGGGTGTGTTACAAAAAGAATGTGCTCGAAATGATGGATTGGTCGGAAGAAATAAGTCACAAAAGCCGCGAATTTCAAAAGGTGTTCTTGAAATATGCACTTCACATGTTCCGACAAAGCTTGTTGAAGAACTATACGGAAGATACACTCACACGTGTTTCGGATGAAGAAGATGCTTTTTTGAGCAAATTTGCTCGTTTCATTACGGGAAATAACATTGCGAGTTTTCTGGAAACCTTCAGTGATGCCCATTACCACATTGAGCGAAATGCCAATCCGAAAATTTTGTTCACACAGTTGTGCTTCGAAGTGATGCGCTACATCCATAAAGCGTAAGCAACAGCGTCACATTCATCCTCATCTATTCACAACACACCTTTCAAATCTTCACCAAGGGGATGAATTCAATGAATAATTAATTGAGTACCTTTATACCAAAGTAAAAGAACTATGGGTTGTACCAGTTGCGGCAGTGGAGGTGGAACTCCAGGCGGATGTAAGAATAACGGTACTTGTAGTTCTGGCGGATGTAACAAATTAGAGGTGTACGATTGGTTGGCCAATATGGAACAACCAAACGGACAAACACCTTTTGATATAGTAGAAGTTCGGTTCAAAAATAGCCGAAAAGGATTTTACCGAAATACAAAGAACCTGTCTCTGCACGTTGGAGATGTTCTAATTGTTGAGGGAAGTCCAGGAAAAGACATTGGTGTCGTATCAGTTGTTGGTGAACTCGCCAGAATTCAAGTGAGGAAGAAAGCTCCAGGCTTTAAGCCGATGGAGGCAAAACGAATCTTGCGCATTGCAGAGCAAGAAGATATTGATCGTTGGATCAAAGCGCGAACACTCGAGAAAGAAGCCATTTACAAGGCGCGAACGCTTGCAGTGAATCTAAAGTTGGAAATGAAAATTTCTGATGTAGAATACCAAGGAGATCTAACGAAAGCAGTTTTCTATTATACGGCAGACGGCAGAGTCGATTTCCGTCAGTTGATCAAAGACATGGCAGAGGTGTTCAAAGTGCGTATTGAAATGCGTCAGATTGGTGCTCGTCAAGAAGCTGCTCGTTTGGGTGGAATTGGCTCGTGTGGAAGAGAATTGTGTTGTTCGACATGGTTAACAGACTTCCGATCGGTTTCAACTTCAGCGGCGCGTTATCAGCAGTTATCGTTGAATCCGCAAAAGCTTGCAGGACAATGTGGAAAGCTCAAATGTTGTTTGAACTATGAGTTGGACATGTACCTCGATGCAATCAAAGCATTTCCGAAAGGAGACGTGAAGCTGCGCACCGAAAAAGGAACAGCCATTCACATCAAAACGGATGTATTTAAGCAGCAAATGTGGTATGCATACGAAGGTGAATTTGGCGGAGGATTGATTCCTCTTCACCCAGATCGTGTAAGGGAAATCCTTCGAATCAATCGCGATGGTAAAAAACCTGCTGACCTTACGGAATATGTGGATGTAGTTGAGGTAGAAGTAGAGCCAGATTACGAAAATGCAATGGGTCAAGACAGCCTTAACCGCTTTGAACATATCTTCAAAAAGAAGCGTAAAAAAGGAAACAGGTCGAAATCCAATAATAGAAATCGAAGCCGTAACAACAACCAAGCGGACGATAAGTCAGGTAATGCAAAACCGCAAAATAATGCGAAGCAAAAGCCGCAATCGAACGAAGGGAAACCAGCATCGACAAAAAATAAGCGTAGACGCCCACCAAAAAAGCAAGGTCAAAAACCGGCTGGAGAAAAGCAGAATACGCCCAAAGCGGAAACAGGAGCAAAACCAAAACCGCGAAACAGAAATAATAACAGACGAAGAAAACCGAAGAATAACAACGGTGAAAATGCAACTAAGAAATAGCATATGGATTTTCGTATTGGGGCTGCTACTCTTCTCGTGTAGCGAACAACCCCTATACGAAGAGGTCGTTTCATTTGATAACCGCGAATGGAAGCAGGATGTGAAGCCAACGTATACCTTCGAAGTGGAAGACGCTTCAAAAGTGTACGATTTTACGCTTTCTCTGCGCACAAGCACGGATTATCAGTATAGCAACTTGTGGATTTTCATGAAAACCATTACACCAGATGGAACAGTTGCGCGCGAACCTTTCGAAATTATCATCACAAATGATGATGGTTCTTGGGTGGGTGAGAAGTCTGGTTCCGTTGTTACAACTCCGTTGTATTTCAGAAGTCGGAAGTTGCCCAAAAAAGGAAAATATACCTTTACGATTGAACAAGGAATCACTCAATCAACCGTTGATGAAGTTCTTGATCTAGGTTTTCGCGTAGAGGAGAGCAAAGGTGAGCAATAATTCTTCCCTTCGAAAACCACAATTTTTTCCTTTTACCACTTCCTAGCTTGACGTCGTCAGGCAAATAGGCTTGTTAATTGAACCACGGAGCTTTATGTGAGCACGTGACATATAGATAAAAACAATGATTCAATAATAATATTCAATAATATTTATAATAGGTTCCGTTTACTTTTGCTGAAACAATTCAAGTATCACAAATACGGAATTTATGAAAACAATCATTACTTTATTCAGTCTAATCGTCACTTATTCGGTAAGTGCACAAAACAGCGCATCAACTATGAGTAAATGTCCATTTCCTCACGGAAACAAAACAGAAAACAGCGGTCATGCACACGCAGAAGCGAAATCATCAGAAGTATCAAGAGACCGTACAACGAACAAAGATTGGTGGCCCAACCAGTTGGATTTAACCGTTCTACGTACCAATTCGATGCTTTCGAACCCAATGGAAGCAGATTTCGATTATGCAGAAGCATTTCAAACGCTCAATTACGATTCACTAAAGAGTGATATCGAAAAAGTATTGACAGATTCACAAGATTGGTGGCCTGCCGATTTTGGAAATTACGGGCCATTGTTCATTCGAATGGCTTGGCACAGTGCCGGAACCTACAGAACAGGTGATGGTAGAGGAGGAGCCAGTGAAGGACAACAACGCTTTGCTCCACTTAACAGCTGGCCAGATAACGGAAACTTAGACAAAGCAAGACGTTTGTTGTGGCCTGTGAAACAGAAGTATGGAAGTAAGATTTCTTGGGCCGATTTAATGATTCTCACAGGGAACGTAGCACTCGAATCAATGGGGTTTGAAACGATTGGTTTTGCTGGTGGTCGTGCCGATGTTTGGGAGCCTCAAAGTAATGTTTACTGGGGAATGGAAAACGAATGGTTAGGAGACAAGCGCTACCATGGAGATCGAGAATTGGAAAATCCGTTAGCAGCAGTTCAAATGGGGTTGATTTACGTGAATCCAGAAGGACCAAACGGAAATCCAGATCCAAAATTGGCAGCAATTGATATCAGAGAAACATTCGCACGAATGGGTATGAACGATGAAGAAACAGTTGCGCTGATTGCAGGAGGTCACAGCTTTGGAAAAACGCACGGAGCGGCACCAGCTTCTCACGTTGGACCGGAACCAGAAGCGGCGCCAATCGAAGAGCAAGGATTCGGATGGAAAAATGATTACAAGTCAGGAAAAGGAACAGATGCCATTACTTCAGGATTGGAAGTAACATGGACAATGACACCGACGCAATGGAGTCACCAATTCCTTACGCTTCTTTTCAATAACGAGTGGGAATTAACAAAAAGTCCAGCTGGAGCACACCAATGGGTTGCGAAGGATTCAAAGTCTTCCGTTCCAGATGCATTTGATTCAGAAAAGAGACACAAACCAACAATGCTTACAACGGATTTATCCCTTCGTTATGATCCAATCTACGAAGAGATTTCCAAACGATTCTTAGAAAACCCTGAAGCGTTCGAAAAAGCATTTGCTGAGGCGTGGTTCAAGTTGACGCACCGTGATATGGGACCAAAGTCATTGTACTTAGGACCTGAAGTTCCAAAAGAAGATTTCGTTTGGCAAGATCCAATTCCAGCAGTTGATCACAAATTAGTGGATGCAAAGGATATTGAATCATTGAAAACATCCATTCTGAACTCAGGATTGTCAAACAATGAGTTGATTTCTACGGCGTGGGCATCAGCATCAACATTCCGAGGTTCAGACAAAAGAGGAGGAGCGAACGGTGCTCGTATTCGTTTGGAACCACAAAGAAACTGGGAAGTAAACAATCCAGAACAACTCGCAAAAGTACTGTCAAAATTGGAAGTTATTCAGAAGGAATTCAACGAGAATAACGGAGACAAAAAAGTGTCGATGGCAGATTTAATCGTCTTGGCAGGTTCTGCTGGAGTAGAACAAGCGGCGAAAAAAGGAGGTTACGATGTTGAAGTGCCATTCACACCTGGTAGAATGGATGCTTCACAAGAGCAAACAGATGTAAATTCAATTGCATTCCTCGAGCCACAGGCAGATGGATTCAGAAATTACAAGAAAACGCAATACACCTTAACAACAGAAGAGTTGTTGGTAGATAAAGCACAGTTGCTAACACTAACCGCACCAGAAATGACTGTTTTAGTTGGTGGAATGCGAATGCTCGATGTAAACCATAACGGAACAAAACACGGACAGCTTACACAAAATGTCGGAGCACTTTCCAATGACTTTTTTGTGAACTTGATGAGCATGGATGTGGAATGGGAAGCTGCATCTGAAGACCGCGAAGTATTTGAGGGAAAAAACAGAAAAACGGGAGAAGTGCAGTGGACAGCTACACGTGCAGACTTGATTTTCGGTTCTAACTCGGAATTGAGAGCGCTCGCAGAAGTTTATGCTAGCTCCGATGCGAAAGAAAAGTTTGTAAACGACTTTGTAGACGCATGGGTGAAAGTAATGAACCTCGATCGTTTTGATTTAAAATAGACAATAAGGTAAAAACGAAGGAGCCGATCTGTTCGCAGGTCGGCTTTTTTATTGAACCATTAATTCGCTCCATTCAAAGAGAATAAGTAGCCTGTAGAAAGAAGTTTTAGAGCTTGTATCCGTAGGATAGAGAAATCACATGGCGCAAATCACGACCGTATTCGAATCGCTTGTCCAACTGGTATTTTGCCGAAAACTTGTGAGGGCCATCCAATTCGAGAGATGTACCCATTGCAATTCGAATTTTTGAAAAGCCACGGTCTGGCCCGTATTCGGGAGCATAGAACAACTCTGCAGAAAACAAAGGAGTAAACAGGCTATTGTTGATGTCGTATTTCACACTTCCCTTTAAACGAAATGCTTGATCTAAATCGGGATCGAAATCAGTCGAATTTCCTAAGCGATTAAACGCATACTGATAGCGCAAACGACCATCAATCTCAAAACGATCAACAGACTCTTCAACATTCGCATTAAAGTTGATTCGGTGCCCACTAATCATGTTCCCGTAATCATCTTTATCCAAAATAAAACGATAGTCAATCGATGGGCGAAACCACTTTTTCACTTTGTACTCTACACCAAATTGAGGGAAAAACGTTTCCAGACCATTATTGCCAAACCGAGAGTTGATGTCGACAGACCATTTTGTTCTTTTTACCAACTTTCCAGACGTCCCAAGCTCAGTCCACACTTGAAATTCGTGTTGAGAATAGGCCGAAAGTCCGACAAAAATGAATGCTAAGAGTGCAAGGTGTTTCATAAGATCTGTTAGTCGATAATGTCAATAACCCCTACATCTACCGTTGATTTGTTATCTGTAATTTCTACCGTTTTAATAACAGCTTCTTTTCCGCTAGGACAAGAATTACAATCCTGATAAACAAAGACTTGATACGTTCCTTTTTGAAGGTATTTGAATTCAAAACTACCGTCATATGATGTTTTCAAATCATCATCATAAAACGTCCCTTCATCCCCGTATATAAGGAAAACATCTTCATCTGGGGCATCGTACTCGTTGATAATATTACCGCCAACATCATACTTTTTGACATGGACTGTTCCCTTGATTGTTGAAGAACCTCCGGGGCCCTCAACTTTTGCACAAGAGAATAAAACAAATGCGCTCATTGCGATAAGCGAAATAGGGAAGGCTCGTTGAATTAATTTCATAGGTCATTCAATTAAAAGTACTTGGGCTTACAACTATAAGCTCCAAAATTTCGTCATAAATATAGTAAAACACCAATATATTTAGTAACATTGGTTTAACGGTTTATTAACAAACTGGCTTCAAACTTATGTAAACCTTCTTAACTTAGCTATGCGAGTAACTATAACATTGAAAATAGCAATTGCTTGTGCAGTGCTGTTTCTTTCTAATAACACCAGCGCTCAAATTGTCATTAATGAATATTCTTGTTCCAACATGAACGGAATAACAGATGCCTTTGGTGAGCGAGAAGACTGGGTGGAATTGTACAATGCCACAGCCAGTCCGGTTGATATCTCTGGATTCTTTCTTTCTGATAAATCAGGAAACATGTTGAAATGGGAAGTTCCTGCAGGAGTTTCTGTTCCAGCAAATGGATATACAATGGTTTTCGGATCGAAGCGAAATACAGTGTCTGGAGCAGAATTACACCCTGATTTTTCATGGGCTCAAACAAAAGGTGAGTGGATCATCCTCTCGAATGACCTCGGAAATGTGGTAGATTCCATCCGAATTGTACACATGACCAAAGAGGATCACTCGGTTGGTCGGTCAACAGACGGCGCTTCAGATTGGAAATTGTTCACAACACCAACGCCAAACGCGGCAAACGTTGGAGCACAACCATTCTATACACCAAAACCTGTAATGGACCTCGCTCCAGGGTTTTATACTGGAGCGCAAACGGTTTCTATTTCATGTGCTGAGCCAGGAGCAACAATTCGATATACACTCGATGGCTCAACGCCGACCGCTGGATCTACAGCTTATTCGGGCCCAATAAATATTACAACAACAACAGTTGTTCGAGCGAAAGCATTTGGTGCAAACGAACCAAGTTTCAATGAAACAAATACGTATTTCATCGATGTTACTCACCCCATTCCAGTAATGTCGATTTGTTCGGATGATGTCTACGACTTACTTGCCAATGGAAATCAATTTGGAGGAAATGACGTCGTAGGAAGCTCTGAAATTTTTGAACAAGACGGAACCTTTATCGATGAAGGAGAAGGAGACTTCAACGAGCACGGAAATGATTCATGGGCATACGATCAACGTGGATTTGATTTGATTTTACGCGATCAATTTGGGTACAACGGGGATTTCGAACACCAAATCTTTCCAGAAAAAACACGTGATGAATTCCAACGACTCATCATGAAGCCTGCAGCAAATGATAACTATCCATTCGAAAACGGTGCGCACATCCGTGATGCCTTCGTACATACGCTTTCGGATCGTGCCGATATGAAACTCAACGAGCGAACTTGGCGTCCTTGTGTATTGTACCTAAACGGCGAGTATTGGGGAGTGTATGAGTTTAGAGAAAAAG
Source organism: Flavobacteriales bacterium (assembly GCA_013373595.1). Taxonomy (GTDB): domain Bacteria; phylum Bacteroidota; class Bacteroidia; order Flavobacteriales_D; family Crocinitomicaceae; genus UBA4466. The sequence goes on from JABXHO010000147.1 coordinate 35,707, forward strand.
TGGATGATCACGATTTTACAAGTTATTACTACGATCAAGGAAAATACGACCTACAATACCTAAAAACGTGGGGAGGAACTTGGTCTGAATATGGAGGAGCACAAGCGCAAACAGATTGGGATGATTTGGTTGCATACATTCTTTCCAATGATTTATCCGTTCCTGCGAATTTCGATTACGTAGACAGCCAATTGAACTGGAAATCGTTGTGTGATTACTTCATGTTGAACTCTTACATCGTTTCACAAGACTGGTTGAACTGGAACACGGCTTGGTGGCGCGGAATGAACCCAAATGGAGATAAGAAGAAATGGCGCTATACACTTTGGGATATGGACGCATCTTTTGGTCACTACGTGAATTACACAGGGATTCCCGACCCATCGGCAAATGCAGACCCTTGTAACGCAGAAGGGCTGCCGAACCCAGGAGGGCAAGGTCATACGGATATTTTGGTAAAATTGATGGCGGATACGGCTATCGTAGAGCAATACTATATCACTCGTTACATCGATTTGATCAATACCGATTTCTCATGTGTGGAGATGAATACATTGCTCGATAGCATGATCAACGAAATTCAGCCTGAAATGAACGCTCAGGTGGCAACCTGGGGAGGAACGTATGCCGGTTGGGAAACAGCCGTTCAAACGCTACGTGATTTTATCGATGAGCGCTGCTTAGCCTTAGAACAAGGGTTAATTGGCTGCTACGATCTAACAGGACCTTACGATGTGACATTCGATGTTGACCCTCCAGGTGCTGGAGAAATCAAAGTCAATTCTATTTGGCAAAACTCGTTCCCATGGACTGCGAGTTACTTTGGAGGAATTCAAACGAACACTATCGCCCGTGCATATTCTGGTTATGTGTTTGATTATTGGTCTTACACGACAGGCCCAATGTTGAGTCCTGATGTGAAAGATACCAATGGAATTATGATTGCAGGTCCAGAAAACATTACGGCTCACTTCCGTCCAATTGGAACTCCTCCAGGAGCATCAGAGGATGGAATTCATGTTCCAACAGGATTCAGCCCGAATGGCGATGGAAAAAATGAAATGTTCTCAATTATCGTCGGTCCCGATGTGGAAAGCTTTACATTCTTTGTATACGACCGTTGGGGAAATAGAATTGTACACGCAAAAGATGACGCCTACTTTACATGGGATGGAACATTCAATGGGGAACCTGTTAACGCGGGAGTTTACCCATACATGTACGAAGTAGAATTTACCGATGGAACGCATGAATGGCATTCTGGTAACATCACTGTAATCCGATAAAGATGAAAAAAGCACTCATACTCACACTTGCGTTTTTCGCTTACCAGCCATTAAACGCACAAGATTTACACTTTTCGCAAACGGCACAAACACCGTTGCTGATTAACCCAGGAGCTGCCGGAGTATTCGATGGTTGGGAACGTGTCAACATTAATCACAGAAACCAGTGGTTGGGCGCAGGAACGCAGTTCATGACAACATCAATTGCGGCAGATGTTAACTTATGGAAGTCTGACTTCAACGATCGTGCACATGCAGGACTGGGAGTGATGTTCTACAATGATATCGGAGGAGATTCTCGTTTTGGAAGCCAAGTGGGATCGCTTACCTTGAGTGGTATTGTTCCGATGGGAAGATCAGGACACATTTTATCTGCCGGCGTTCAAGGTGGGTTTGGACAGCGCAAAGCAGATTTGTCGAATGTAACGTTTATGAATCAGTGGGATGGATCATCGTTTGACCCGAACATTTTAAGCGGAGAAGCAAACACAGTAACATCCTTTGCGTACATGGATGCATCAGCAGGATTGTACTATGTGTACGATGGAGGTCAAAACACCTTTGCTCGAAATGAAGACTTCAAATTCCAATTAGGCGTAGCGGGTTATCACTTAAACCGACCAGAGTTGAAGTATACCAATGGCGTTTCAACAGATCGCTTACACCGCAAATTTGTGGCGAATGCTGGAGTTGTTGCAGATATTCCCGCGACAGTTTTCGCAATTGATGGTTCTGTGGTTCAATTTGTACAAGGAGGACATTACGAAACACTTTTGGGGATGATGCTTCGTTACCGCTTCGAAAACGCCACAAAGATCACCGGAAATAGCCACGATGCCTTTGTTGGACTGGGTTGCTACGCACGCATCAGAGATGGAATAATTCCATCTATTATGGTCGATTGGAGAGGCTTCCAGTTTGGAATGTCATACGATATCACTTTGTCTGCATTGAGAAATGCATACCGCGGAGGATCTTTAGAATTCTCTTTATCGTACGTGAATAGAAATGATGCGTTGTTCAAAACGCGCGGACGAAGATTGTAAGATAGATTAGATTTTTGATGGTTCGATTTCAATTTGTTCTACTAACACTTTTTCTAATCGGACAAAGCTGCTCTGGAGAAGATAAATCTGTTACTCCTTCCACGGACCTAAATGAGTTGAAGAAGTTTGTCAACCTTGAAAAGTATATGCCCAATAAGGCTAAGTGGATCTACTCTAAAATAGGCAATGCTTCAGACCGTGTTCCTGGCCCAACAGATTATGTTTTTAAAGCAGAAATGCAATTTTCACCGAAGACAATAGAACAAATTAGACAAGACTATCTTTTATTTTCAGTAGCTCCAAAACCCTTTTTTAAAGAAGATTTTCAGTTTGAATGGTTAAGCAAAACTCAAATGAAAAAACTCGATTCAGACAAGTTTTTCGTGTATGTACCAGTACTTTTCGGAGTAAAGGAAAGAGGAAGTTTTATTATTCTTGACAACAAAACGGTTTTGCTTCGTTATTCGACCAGTTAGATGTTGTCAAAAGCAAAGACGTGCGAACTCAACTTCGCTCTATAGTTCAGAATTGTCACTATCCTCTCTTCAACGAGCGGAAGAAAGCAAAAATGCGCTTGTGAAAGAAAGCGAAAAGCAAAACGTACGGGATTAACATCAAAATGATAATACCGTAATTGATGTTACTTCCGAATGCATTTTCATCCAATTCACTGCCTTGCTCAGTAAGAAGCTTACACTGTGAACATCCCTGTCCAAAAGCAAAATCCACTATAAAAAGTGCGATGATAACGAGTGTGATTAATTTCAACTGTTTCATACTACAAAATTACGGTTTTTCTCAGATATATGAATCTTCGAATAAACGGATTGTGTCAATACCTGAACGGCACTATTCACCTTAAAAAAATCATGTAAATTTGTTGTTATGAAAATAGCTGTAGTTGGTGTAGCATTGGTGTTCGCGTTCGTTTCGTGTAACACAGAAGAAAAGAAAACAGAAACCCTCTCATTGGAGAAGGCCATTGAAAAATACCCAGATAGTGTTGAGTTGATTGTGAAACGTGGACGCGACCGTTTGGATAATTTCGATTTCAAATGGGCAATGTCTGATGCAGCCATGGCATTTCGACTCGATAGCAATAACGTGGTTGTGAAGAAATTTTACGCTGATGTACTCAATAATCGACCAGATCGAAACAGTGAGGATATTTACATTGCACAGCGGCATTACCATGAATTACTCAAGAAAGATCCAAAAAATCAAGAGTTATTGGTGAGCTTAGCTTCAACCTACAGCATGCTTCAAGATTTTGAAAAAGCATTTGAGTACATCAACAACGCATTGAAAATTGACCCACGTTACCGTGAAGCGTATCAGCTAAAAGGGTCAATTTACCGAGCATTAGGGCAAACAGATTTGATGAAATCTTCCTACGAAACGGCGATCCAACAAGATCCTGATTTTTATGAAGGTTATTTGATGCTTGGAGCAATATACCAAGAAGAGAAAAACCCTGTGTGCATTGAATACTTCACAACAGCTGCGAAGTTGCGCCCGAAAGAGATGGAAGCGAAATACTCGCTGGCGTATGCAAAACAACACTTTGGAAAAGAAGAGGATGCAGCACAAATGTATCGAAAGATGGCCCGCGACACGTCCGATTATTATTCGTCTCAAGCCTATTTTCAGTTGGGACATATGAAGCAGATGTTATATGGCGACTTGGACAGTGCAAAGTACTTTTACACGAAGGCAATCACAGTTGAGCCAAGGCTGTATCAAGCATATCACAACATGGGAGTTTGCTACGATTTGGAAGGAGACAAAACAAATGCCTTGCGCTCGTTCAGTAAAGCGTTGAAGTACAATCCTGAATTCGAATTGTCGCGAGAATACGCCGACAGTATCCGTTTTCTGTGAATACCAAGCAAGCATATATTCAACTTGTAGGAGACGCCCTTATTCCACTTTTGGGTGCGTTCTATTTTGATTGGAGTTTGTATTTCATCCTCCTGTTTTATTGTTTGGATTTAGTCGCTAATGAGGTTGTAGCACACTTAAAATCGAGAAAAACAGTTGAATTTAGCGGAATAGGAACTAATCAATGGTTGAAGAAGGGCGTAAAAAGTGCCTTCTTGCTGCTTGCATCGTTGGTAGCGATTCATGTGGCTGTTTACTTTATTCATCCGGATATCAACTTCCAGAAAGAGCTGATCGACTTCATGGCGTATGAAGAAATGGGGATTGCTCAGGGATATGTTTTGGTTCCGTTTGTGGCTTTGTCCGCATACCAGCTATACCGAATGGATTTTCTAATTCCAGCGAAGTATCGAAAGATAGATATAACGCAAATCTGGAAACCACACATGACGTCGCTCATTATAATTACTCTGTTCGCTGGTCTCACTATTGGTTTGTCTCAAATCATCGTATTTAACGATTTGGTTTATGTTTTATCCATTGTTGGAGTGAGTTCCATTTACCAACTTTGGCTCATTCGTAGAAAAAACGCGGAAGGGTAAATATCGTATTTTCCGCATCTGTAAACGGCACAAATCCGCAAGGAGAACACGCTAAAAATCACTATTTTGCACCTCAAACAAAATTACTTATGAAAAAGATATTGATGGTAGTTGCTACAGGAATGCTTTTGGCTTCATGCAGTTCTACACAAGACAAGGAAGCAGCAGCAGGATTTTGCGAGTGCTATTCTATGAATGAAGGAGCTGAGGCAACTAGCTTTACAGAAATTATGGAGAGTGCTGAAAAAATGACAAAATGTATCACATCGTGGCAAGAGAAATTCGATGGAAAAATCTCTAAAGATGGTTTCAGCGCCGAATTAAAAGAACAATGCCCAGATGCACACTCGAAAGCAGAAGAAATGGGAGTGTTCAAATAAGAACAACACGTTTTTACATAAATGGGGGCGGCCAATTTGGTTGCCCCTTGTTTGTTTTAAATGGATGTGCTTGCGGAAAAAATCAAAGGAGAGTGATTTGCGAACATGGCAGTATTTTTGCAGATAGTACGGAAGATTAGTAAATTAATGATTGAATATGTTCCGAGTTGTCATCACCATATTATTGTTGTCTTCCTTTGATTCAATGGCTCAAGACTCTACTGCATTTGTTCAAGATGTGGATGAGGTTAAAATAATGCGGAACTTCAAAGGCCGATACCAACGTCGCCTAGACTTGATGCGCAGAGTGTATCCGTTAGCCTTGGATGCGAAAGTGATTTTGCAGCAACACCAAGAAGAAATAGATGGGGTTTCAAAAAAGCGAAAGAAGAAGAAACTGGGAAAGGAAGCCCACAAAACCCTCAAGGACGAATTTGGATACAACATTCGCGACTTATACATCAGCGAAGGGAAATTATTAATTCGCTTGATTCATCGGGAAACGGGAATGACCGTTGCCGAAATCATTGAGGCGTTTGAAGGTAAAACCCGAAGTAAGTGGTACATCGGACTCGCCAAATTGGGAGGACAGGATCTTGAGGCGGAATACGACCCAGAAGGAGAAGATTACCTCACGGAGTTGATTATCGAAGAAATAGATGCCGGAACCATTCCTTTTTCCTTTGAAACGAAATATGTAGACAAAGAAGTATTCAAGGAAGGAATGAAAGATTACCGTAAGCGCAGAAGAGAAACGCACAAACGAATGCGCGAATTAAAAAAGAGCAAACGGAAAAAAGGAAAAAGCTAAGCGATTAGTGAAGAATCATCGTTCGTTCAGACACTTTTTCATCATACTTGCTAATGAAATTATCGATTTTGGAAGCATCAAGTTTTCCATCGGTAGTAAGAATACCTTGTTCTAAGAGCCATGTAATTAGCGACTTATTCCAGTAGGCACGAGTATATTCCATTGATTTATCATCTCCAGTAAAAACCAAGCGATAATAATTATCATCTCTTGTTTCATTATCTCCAGGATAGAAAATAGCGGTAAACAACTCGTCTTTTGTGTTCAAGGTATATACCACGATTTCTGTTCCATGCGTACGCTTAGCGAAACTAAAAGTGGCTTGCCCATCTACATAAATGACTTCTTTTTTGAGCTTCACCTTTTGTGCATAAGCGGAAGGAAGGGTAAAAAGAAGTAAAAGGGTAAATAGGATTTTGGTATTCATGATGTTTTTGAGATAAAGATAAGATTTCAAATTAGCTTACTACAACCGAAACTCTGTTTCATCATCACCGCGATCGAAAATGTGCGGATAATGTTCTTTGATGTTTTGTTTCATGAACTCCAGAGGAACATCTTCAAAATGACCGTAGTCATCTGTATATTCCATAAATTGATTGCCTTCACCGTCAAACTGTTGTAAAAAGGAATCGTTTTCACCGTCAAAATCCACAGGAGGAACGCGCAAGAGCTCGCACAAGGATGCATTGAACGCTGGTGAAGCTTTCAACCACTTCCCATTCACCTTCAGGTTGATCATGCCGTGCG
>JABXHO010000010.1 GCA_013373595.1 Flavobacteriales bacterium
GGCTTCGCAATTCCATAAACAACTACAACACCTGAGCCACCACACGCTGCGCTGGATTTTTAATCCTGCGCTCTTCCTAATCAATTCATTTGAATTTAAAAATTTACTTTGCTCTATGTATTGCTTGAAATGTATGCGAAGGATTGCAAATCCTTCGCAGCTGTTGTAATTGTTGATTTATGATTTACGCTATTTATGAATGCTTACACGCTGCGCTGGATTTCTAATCCTGCGTTCTTCCTACACAATTCATTTGAATTTAAAAATTCACGTTGCTCTATGTATTGCTTGAAATGTATGCGAAGGATTGCAAATCCTTCGCAGCCGCTATAATCGTTAATTTATGTTTTAAGCTATTTACGAATACGTACACGCTGCGCTGGATTTTTAATCCTGCGTAATTGCTTGCAAGTCTTTCGCAGTCGCACTCGTTACTAGCATAGGCAAATATCCCATGAGCTGCGCTGGATTTTTAATCCTGCGCTCTTCTTCGCTCAATTTATTTTTTTGAATTTAAAAATTCACGTTGCTCTACGTGTTGCTTGAAGTGTATGCGAAGGATTGCAAGTCCTTCGCAGCTGCTATAATTGTTGATTTTTGCTTTACGCTATTTACGAATGCTTACACGCTGCACTAGATTTCTAATCCTGCGCAATTGCTTGCAAATCCTACACAGCAACGCTTGAATACTTCTAAACAAATCAAACTCCACTCACTGGCCCGACCAACGGCATTTTAGCGGGCTTCGCAATTCCATAAACAACTACAACACCTGATCCACCGCCCCAAGTGGAATATGGAGGATTTGGCTTTGCCTGCATTACAGTTCCTGGATCATTCCAGTTGTTCGCGCACCAAAGGTTCCCTGCTTGATCAACAACTACATCCGTCAACATCTGAATGCTTCCAGAGTGAATGGTGTGGATCACGTCTCCAGTGTCAAAGGATTCGGTTCTTCCGCTCGGATTTGATCCCGCCATGAAGGAAACACCGCGTCCCATGAAATGAGCTACCCAAACATCATCATTGCCATCAATAGAAACACCCCAAGGTGCATTGAGTTCACCATCTCCGTAAGGTGTCAAGTTTGATGTTTTGGTTTGTAGATCTATTTCTTCAAGTGGTTTGGCATCCGCAGGAATCATGTAAACCGAACCTGTGATGTTTTTATGACCTAAGGTTTGCTGAAGGTGTGGATAGCCAAGCGCAAATCCTTCGATGATCGAAACACCATCTGTTGGAGTGGTAGATGGGAAGTCTGGACTGGTGTTGCACGCAACCCAACAATTTCCCTGAGAATCGAGCGCGACACCGCGTCCTCCGCCAGAGAGGAAAAAGTGCTCTACTTTTCCATTTTGACCGTTCTCATCGAAATCTGAGTAGCGGATCAGGGATTTTCCATTTGTGTTGCTGATCCAAACGCGATTTTGGTTATCAATCGACGCTGCAAATGGTGCAGAAAGAATGTCTTTTTCATTTCCATCTTCAGGTGATTTGAACGTAAATTCAACTTTGTGTCCATTGGTGAGGTCACCATTTGGGAAGTACAACATGGCATTGGACGAAGTTCCAACGCACCACATATCTCCATTTGGAGCGACACCGATTCCTTGTATCCCTCCAATGTCTGTTAGTTTTTCAGCGAGTTCTTCAGGGACTTCATCGTAAACTGGTGAACCATCATCCAATCGGTAGGCACCAATCGCGCCATTGAAACTGGTTACCCAGCACGTGCCATTGTTGGTAACGGCCGTTCCCCAGCCTGCTCCGTCCACATTCATTCCTGTGTAGCCTGTAACGGGAGGAGAAATCAATTTTCCTGTTGAATCGAGCTTAACGAGTCCGCCGCCAATTCCCTGATAAACGCCATTTTGTGCGCCTGGCATCCAGTTTAGCCCTGTCCAGAGATTTCCTTCGGCATCGAGAGAGAGTTTCCCCGGAGCACAAATTCCACCTTGACCGAAGGCTAAAATCATGGCAAAATCGTCAGGAGCGAAACTTAAGTAAGGCACAAAAGGAGCATTTCTTCGACTCACTGGAACTTTGCTGTTTGGCTTGGCAGGAAAACCGTCTGCCGGCAGTGGGTATAATTTATCGAATTGTTCGAATAATTCAGTGGGGTACAGCCATGGCGATTTTGCAATTCCAACAGCAGCTTCAGCGGTGTTCTGTGGCCGAGCACCTCCGAGCGGCGTCGTGTAGGTTAAAAAGTCATGTTGCCAATCGTCTCCATTCAAGGTTCCGTACGCTGCAATGAGTGCCGCTAATGTGTTTAATCGTGCAAGGGTTTCATTCTGAGTGATGTTGAATGGATCCATAAGCGCATGTCCCCACGATCCCGTAAATGGATTGACAAGATTCGGGGTGTTTTTTGCTGCAATGGTCAAACTATTCGCGTTTCCAGAGAGCTGCGTTCCGTTGAAAAATTGCGCACAGGTAAATGCTGATGCAACAGTTGTCAATTCATTAATAACAACATTTTCTGACGCGATTTCATTCAATAAGCGAGGGGAAAGAACCGATAAGAGAACGACTCCCGTCTGACTTAATTCTGCCGTGAGGTAGAGAACAGATGTGTTTGATTGAGGTGTTGCTGACAGTGCAAATGCTCCGTGGTTATCTGATTCAACAATTACTTCACCAATAGGGTTACCTACATTGGCCTCCCACAGCTTTACGGTTGCTGTAATTTCATTGGATTTGTTGTACGATACGCTTCCTTGAATAGTTATCTGATTGGACATATTTGTAATTTTCGTGGTTAATTTCTGGATGAAAATTACGTAATTCCATTCCCTCAAATGTGCATTGTTCGATGTAATTCTGAAAATCGGGTATTTCTACTGGTTTGACGAAAATCCGTAATTTCCGAAAAAGGCGCAGATAATACTATAGTATGTATGAAGCGCCAATTTCTCGCTTCAATTTTTTTAGTCTGATTAAAAAGAAAGCATCAATTTTCCAGTTTTATTACCTTTTTCTCGATGATTTCGTTTTCTTGGACAGATAGATGCGAAGAAACTCAAGTTCAGAATCTTTTTCCAAATTTGGTCGTGCAATTCAATTCTGTATAATTTCCAGCACCATTTCCCTGACGAATCATGATTAATCCCAAATTGGGAGATCTACCAAAACTTCCACCATGCTTTCTGCTCAGAAGTTTTTTCGTGAGGTGCTTCTGCTGTTACATTTTCAGGCTCTTTCAGCCAAAAGCGCGTACACGCTGCATCCATATCGATTTCGTAGAATTCTTCTCCTAATATTTCTCCAACAAGGTGAAGGATGACTTCTGACTTATCTTCTTCCGTTCGTTCGATTTCGAGCGGTGTTCCCTCGTCTTCCTGGATTTCATCGTCAGATTCAAAATAACTTCGAATGAGCTGACCGTTTTGGGTGTAGTTGAAACAGAACATCATGGTAGATTCTGATAATACAAAGGAAAAGGTATCTCGTCCATCAATACAAAACTCAAATCCGCCTTTTTCCATAGATAGAAACACAAGTGTTCCGATATCTGAAAAGTAGACATCGCAATATTCGTCGCTTTTCCAGCTTTCGCAACCTTCACCGAAGGTAGTTTCTTCTTTTTTGTGGAATTCTTCTCCTAAAACGAGCGCAAGCTCTTCCAAATCGTTTTTATAATTGTGATTCAGGACGAGGCCGGAAATGTTAAGTCCCATAGTCGTTGTTTTAACGTTTTATGTTAGATGCATGGCGGCAAACCTTCCGAATAAAAAGTCATTCGATGGGCAAGAATATGTCTTTTCATTTCTATGGAATGAAAAGGACTTTGCCGTAGTTTTCAAAATCAATTCCTGTTCGATAGGATCGTCGTTTCTGAATTTAGCAATTTTTTTTCCGTATTTCATTTGCTCTGAAGAATCTTTCATCGTTTTTGATGATGGCCTAATTTTCTTCAAGCACGTGCAGGTCGCATTCAATGCAGAATTTACTGGAATTTCTTATGGCCTTACGTCGATTAACTTTTGACGCAATGAAAGAACCAGGTGGCTAATCCCTCAAGGTTAATTTTTGCGTTTTGATGTCGAAAGAACCTCTTTTTCCGTCTTTTACAACTCCGATCAATGTACTTCCTTTGTTGACAACACCTACAGAGTCGAATTCAAATTCTATAAGATCAGTAGATGGCGTGTTTTGTGTGTCCGTTGAATCACTTTGAGAATCGCCAGAACTGCAGCTAGCTATGAGCAAAGAGATTGAGATAAGCGTGAATATCGCTTTTTTTTTGGTGATCAGTAAGAGTGGGGTTAGGTTTGATTTTCTACAAATAGTTGAGAGGATTAATGGGCATCCAAAATCTCTTGAACAGTTGAACGAGTGACGTAGTGATAGTGTTCTTTCGCCTCATCAAAAACAGATCGAGCAAACTCCTGATCACTCGGATCGTCTGACTCCATGAGGGTCTCGTAAATTCCTTCAACCAACCAACGTCGACCAATTTTTACGAGATGTTCTCTCATGTATGGGCGAGCCGATTTATATCCAGTACGTATGGCTAATTGGAACCATTCAAGTTTAATCACGCGGTTAGCACTTTGACTAAATGCTAATTTCTCGTCAAGTTCTGCCATTGTTTGCGGTGAAATGCTATCCGACAATCCACGGATAAATGCCACCCATTCTTGCGTGATGAAATCGTTGCGTTCTAAATTGGCACCTGATCCAATGAAAATCATTTCACCTTCATTGACTTCTTTTGCCAACTCAGCCATGTATTCCAAACGTTTCGAGTGAACTTCTATGCAGTTATCAGGGATTCCTGGTTGGTAAATCCACTCCTCAACATTGAATTTGATATTATTCGGTTCGAGTAATTCTGTTCTCAAGTATTCGACGAAATCCTCCGTAGTGATAGTTTCAAAGGCATGTTTGGTGAAATATGCTTTCAAAAATGCATCAAACTTCTTTCTCCCAACTTTACTTTCGAGTGTTCTCAAGAAAAATGCTCCTTTTACATAGGCAATATCCGACATTCCTTCGTCTGGATCACGATCATCTAAATGAAGTTTCAGGTGTGTGTCCTCAGGATGATCGCCATTTTCCATATCTTCAACAGTCGCTGTCAAATCTTGGAACTCGATGAATTTATGAATGTTTGCAATTTCTTCGCCGTAAAGCGCTTCCATGATGCGGTTCTCAAAATACACCGTAAATCCTTCATTCAGCCAGAAATCGTTCCAAGTAGCGTTTGTTACTAGGTTCCCAGACCATGAGTGCGCTAACTCATGCGCCACCACAGAAACCAAACTTTGGTCTCCTGCTAATAATGTTGGATTGGCAAAAGTCAAACGTGGATTCTCCATTCCACCAAATGGGAACGAGTAGGGGAGAATCACCATGTCAAACTGATCCCATTGATAGTCTCCGTATAATTTTTCAGCGGCATCCACCATTTTTGGAAGGTCTGCAAATTCGTATCCACAGGCTTCGGCCAATTCTGGTTCAGAATAAACACCAGAGCGATCACCCAGTTTGGTGTACGTCAAGTCTCCTACAGCAATGGCAATTAAGTACGCAGGAATTGGTTGCTTCATTTCGAAGTGATATTCTCCTGTTGCACTTTTCTTCGTTGGATTCGATGCACTCATTACTGCCATCAAGTCTTGAGGAACTTTTACGTCAGCAGAGTAGGTAATTCGATTCGTTGGTGAATCTTGAATCGGAATCCATGATCGAGTCAAAATTGCTTGACCTTGGGTGTACATGAACGGATGTTTTTTTCCTGTTGTGAGAATTGGATCTAACCAATCCAAGGCTTCCGTTTCGTCTGTCGTACTATAATATATGTTGATATACTTCGTGTCTGGCTTAATCTTAACAGTAAGAGGACGACCTAAAATTTCGTCTTCGTCTCCAATTTCGAAGTCGGTACCAATTTCATCGTCCTTTCCAAGCGTTACCTTTTGGATATTCAACGCCTTTACGTCAAAAATAGCGGTAGTTGTTTTGTGGTCCGACATTTCATGTCGCGCCACACCTTCAATTTTTTTTCGTTCGAAGTCCACTTCTAGGTCGAGATGCAAGTGCTCGGTACGAATATCCTCAATGTTTGCATAGGAGTGAACGTCTGCTACGGCCTTGAATCCGTCTTTTTGGTCGTCTTCGCTATCAGAATTAGCACAGCTTCCTATTGCAAATGAAATAATTGAAAAAAGAAAAAAATGTAATTTACCCATACCTCCACGCTCAATTCTAGGGTCGCAAATATAGTTGTTTCTCGTCGAAGATTTTTTGAATGCTAATGAATTTTCGACCAACCGCGGCTGATACTCGATAGAAATGAACAAATGTAAATTCGTTTGCGTTAACTATTTTTACTATTTTCACCCACCAAATATTAGTTTTATGAGTGATAATGTAATCGATGATTTTCCGAATCAAGACAAGAGCCGCGTAGCCGTAGGGAAGACTCTTTTTGGTCATCCTGCTGGATTATTCGTTCTCTTTTTTACAGAAATGTGGGAACGTTTCTCGTATTATGGAATGAGAGCGATTTTGACATTATACCTGGTAGAGCAAACTGACGCTGTGAATCCTGGCTTGGGTTGGACAGATGGTGAAGCGCTTGCACTTTATGGTTGGTATACCATGATGGTATACGTAATGTCTATTCCGGGAGGGATCATTGCAGACAAGCTTCTCGGGCAGAAGAAATCCGTTTATGTAGGAGGAGTGCTCTTGCTTTTAGGACATAGTATTTTAGCAGTTGAAACACTCTGGGCATTCTACACTGGGCTTATTTTGATTGTTTTAGGAGTTGGAATGTTGAAGCCAAATATCTCAACCATGGTTGGTGGATTATACAAGAAAGGCGATATTCGAAGAGATAAAGGATTCACAATTTTCTACATTGGAATTAACGTAGGTGCGTTTTTAGCAAGTATTATTGTTGGGTATGTAGGTGAAGTTCATGGATGGCACTACGGATTTGGACTAGCAGGTTTAGGAATGGCACTTGGATTGTTACAATACGCTCTTGGTCAAAAACATTTGCGACATGTTGGAAACTTCCTTGGAGCTTCGGAAAATGAAGAAGAAAAGGCTGCAATGAAAAAGCCTTTAACTAAAATTGAAAGAGACAGAGTGGGGGTACTTTTCATCTCCTTCTTAATTGTAATTCTTTTTTGGGGGGCGTTTGAGCAAGCAGGAGGTTTAATGAATATCTATACCAAAACGAAAACTGATCGAATGCTCTTTGGTATGGAAATTCCAGCTACTTGGTTTCAATCACTGAATGCAGCGTTTATCGTAATCTTTGGAACAGTTGTCGCTGGTTTTTGGGCTAGACGTAAAATGAAAGGTAAAGAGGCGTCCTCTCTGTTCAAGATGATTATCGGTTTGATTATCATGGGGACAGGATTCTTCTTTATGACAGGAGCAGTTGCTCAGTATAATGAAACTGGATCTTCAGCCATGTATTGGTTAGTATTAGCTTATCTATTTCACACTATTGGCGAACTATGTCTTTCACCAGTTGCTTTATCATTTATCACAAAATTAGCTCCATTGAAGTATGCATCGATCATGATGGGAGTCTACTTTGCAATGACTGGTTTCGGAAGTAAACTTGCGGGATTACTAGGAGAGTGGTCTGAATCACTTGGTGAGTACACAATATTTACAGGAATTGCCGTAATAACAATTACTATCGGATTATTGGTGTTGCTTATTTTGAAGAGGCTAAAGGCGCTTACGCATGGTGCGGAAGACAAGGAAGGAACTGTCCATGAAGAAGCAGAGGGCTTCGAAATTTCAGATGGTAATTAAAATCGAAAACTGACAGAATAATGCAAGGAAATACGTCAAGTAAATTTTTTGAGTCAAAAGTATTAGGACACCCAGCGGGGTTGTTTGTACTTTTCTTTACAGAGATGTGGGAACGCTTCTCTTTCTATGGTATGAGAGTTCTATTAGTGAACTTCTTAACCATGGCACTCATTGGATATAATCCTGGTTGGGAGTGGACTGCGGCAAATGCTGGAGCTCTGTTCGGAACCTATGCAATGCTTTTATATATTACGCCAATTGTAGGTGGTATAATTGCCGATAAGTTTATTGGATACCGTTGGGCAGTTGTGCTAGGTGCTATTATTATGACACTTGGTCATGCTTCCATGGCACTGGAGACTGAGGCTTCTTTGTACATCGGTCTTGGGTTATTGGTTATTGGTACAGGTTTCTTTAAACCTACAATGACGTCTATTATCTCGGAGATGTATAAAGATCTTCCACAAAAGAAAGACGGAGCATACACGATTTTCTACATGGGAGTGAATGCAGGGGCATTTTTTGGAATGATGTTGTGTGGATATCTAGCTGAAAAGGTTGGATGGAGTTGGGGATTCGGTTTGGCCGGAATTTTCATGTTGTTAGGAACGCTTCAGTTCTGGCTGGCTAAACCATTGTTTGGAAACATTGGTGGAGTTCCTTCTAAGAAAGAGGCGCAAGAGGATCATCAAGTAGAAGGAGTTCAAGAGCCAAGCGGAGTTACAAATGATTTGTTAGACGCAGGAGTAAAAGAAGAGTCTAAGTCAAAGGAAAAGAGAAATCCATTTACCATGATCGATAAGGTCTTGATTTGGGTTTGTTCGATTATTGTTTTGGGATACGCAATTAATGATCCACTCCGCTCAATTGCGGACTTTGATTTATTTAAGTTCCTTCAGATTAAAGATTTCCTAGGGCAGTATGTAGGTGTACTTGTTGGTCTTGGATTGTTTATCTATTTGGTGGTGACGAGAATTGCACGATACGACAAAGTGACGCGTGATAGAATGATTGCATTCGTTATCTTTGCTTTCTTCACGGTCTTCTTTTGGATGTCATTTGAGCAAGGAGCATCATCATTGGTGATTTTTGCAAGAGATTCTGTTCAAAGAGAATTAATAGGAAGTTCAGCAGTAATCTATAATGTTATCAATGGATTGCTTACAGTTATTCCTTTAATGATTATCACTTGGGTACTTTTCCTATTGGCTAAGCGAACAGGTAAAATTATCCCTGGATCTAATATTGTTTTGATCGTTTGTTTCCTTGGAATCTGGTCAATTGCTGGTTGGATGTTATATCGTGATTTCAATACAACGGCTTACGAAGTTTCTTTTGATCGTGAACTAGTGGCTGTAATGGATGAAGAAACGGGAGAACAGGCCAAGGATGAAGAGGGAAATCTAATGTTTGATGAAATTCCTATTACGGAAGGAATGGATCGTTCTGCAATTTCGAACTCAATTGTAAGAGATACAGTAATTGTGGGAGAAGCGTTTGTGTCTATTAAAGCAGGAGATAATATTAATATTATCACAAAGAATAGTGACAATTCTGCCTTTGCATATTTGAACGATAAGCAACTAAATGATAAGCGCGAGTACGCAGAGAGAATTGAACGTGACAACGGAGTAATTAAAGCAGAAGTTGTTGCAGTTAAAAAGAACTGGGTGGAAATCACGGTTTCTTGGTTTAGTATCTTGAACTCGTTCTTTATTATTGCCTTTGCATCTCTCATCTCGAAATGGTGGGATAGTAAATACAATCCTTCTGCAGCCGTGAAATATGGATTAGGATTGATCATCATGGCAATTGGATTTGGACTCTTAGCCTTTGGTTCTTACGGAGTAGTAGACGGTGTGAAAGTGAGTATGATATGGTTGATTCTGGCATATTTGTTCCATACCATCGGAGAGTTATGCTTGTCGCCTGTAGGATTGTCCTATGTAAGTAAGCTCGTTCCTGCTCGAATGATCGCCTTTATGTTTGGTATGTGGTACTTGGCTATTGCAATTGGAAATAAATTGGCGGCAGTACTCGGTGGGCAGATTGAGAACATTACGAAGGAGTACTCGATGTCTACATTCTTCTTGATCTTTACAATTGTACCAGTTGTAGCAGGTGTTCTAGTGATTCTAGCAGGACCACTCTTGAAAAAACTCATGCACGGAGTAAAATAACAACTTTATATAACCTTCAAAAAACAGCACTTCGGTGCTGTTTTTTGTTTCAACTATCATCATGAAATATTTCTTTCTTTCTCTTATCGCTTTGTTGATCGGAAATGTGGCCATGGCGCAATCAAAGATCAAAGTTGAGCCCATGAATGCCGAAAAAACGGAACAATTGAAGTGGGGTGAGTTCTCGTATGTTGTCTTTGGAATGGAAGACAAGGTGGTAATTGAAGAGGAGAGAGATGTTTATTTCGATTTTAGTGCTGCAGAACTTGCTTCCAATGAAATAGATTCGGCTGAATTGATTTTGGGAACGTCAGAATCCACAGACACCGTTCGTTTTTCGTCGCTAACGCCTTTTCTGTTGAAAAAGATAGATGAGAACGTGGAGCTTTCGTTCCGTGCTTTTAGCAAGGGAGATACCTTAAAATTCAATACGGCTGATTCGAAATTACTTTCGGCAAAAATCAAACGTTACGACCGTCCGATGTTTGTTAATGATACCATTGTATTTGGACTATTGGCAATCGTTTTGGCATTGATTTTCTATACCTCAAGTAAGCAGACAAAGTTTTGGAAAACATTCTATATGATCGTTCCATCGCTGTTATTGTGTTACTTAGTTCCGGCAATTTTGGATGCCTTCGGGTTGATTTCGAAAGATTACTCTGGTCTTTACACTATGGCGAAAAATTACATGTTGCCGGGCGCATTGATCTTAATGACACTTGGTATCGATTTCAAAGGAATTTGGAATTTAGGACCGAAAGCACTCATCATGTTTGGTACGGCGACTGTTGGAATTATCATTGGTGGACCTATAGCCATTTTTGTGTATTCATACATTGATCCAGAGGTTGTTGGAGGAGTTGGAAACGATGCCGCATGGCGTGGATTCTCGACCTTGGCAGGAAGTTGGATTGGGGGAGGAGCCAATCAAGCAGCGATGCTCGAAACGTACAGCTACAACCAAAGTTTGTACGGGAAAATGGTGACGGTGGATATCGTAGTGGCCAATCTTTGGATGGCATTTCTGTTGTGGGCTGCCGCTAGAGCGCACAAGTTTGATCGTTGGTTGAAAGCAGACAGTTCTTCCATTGAAGACTTAAAGAAGCGTGTAAGCGATTACCAATCGTCTATTGCGAAGAAAGCAACACTTACAGATTACATGGTCATTATTGGAATTACATTCGGGGTGGTCGCTATCGGACATTTTGCTGGAAAATACTTAGCTGGATTATTCAGTGAAGATTCACCATTTGGAAGTTCATTCTTCTGGTTGGTGGTGATCACAACAACAGGTGGACTTATTCTTTCAGCTACGAAACTTCGTAGATATGAAGGAGCAGGAGCTTCAAAAATTGGAAGTGTCTTCATTTATATTCTCGTAGCTACAATTGGTATGAAAATGGAGCTTTCCGAAGCAATCAAAGAGCCTCAGCTAATTCTTGTAGGAATCATTTGGATGCTCGTTCACGTTGGTTTGTTATTCCTGGTTGGGAAAATTATCAAAGCACCATTCTTCTTTATTGCTGTTGGCTCGAAGGCCAACGTAGGAGGAGCGGCATCTGCACCAATTATTGCAGCGGCATTTCATCCGTCTTTGGCGAGTGTGGGAGCCATTTTGGCTGTTCTAGGATATGCTGTTGGAACGTACGGAGCAATTGCCTGTGCGAAGATGATGGAGGCGGTAGCGCCAGTTGCTGATGTGGTCGTGAAGTAAGGATTTCGGTTCTTTATCGAGATAGATTTCAAGTTCACCTTTCTGAAATAGGTATTTCTACTCATCACTTTTTTGATGCTAAATAGTAGTTTTGAATGGGTTCAACCACTAGAACTCACATTCATTACAAACTGAAAAAGAAGAAGTCATGAAAGAATCAGATTGGTTAAACAAAGCAAAAAGAATTCATAAAGATTGTGCGGACAATCAAAAAATGGGAAATGGCAGCAAGAAGATTTCGATGTCGGAAGCGCATACCTTAAATGATTTACAGCACGCCATTGGATCTCATCATGGAATTCATAGAATAACGTATAATGAAGCACGAACGAGTCTTGATGAAATGTTTAACATGGTGAAAAGCGGAAGAAAAACACCTCCTCTAACAAAGGGATAATACGATCCTTTTGCATTGCGACAACTACCGAGGGAAAACTCGTGGTTGTCGCAGAACTCCCACCTAAAGGAAGGCTATATTACTTGTTGTAATAGGATTACGCTCCTTGCTCAACGGTTTGGAGTTGTACTAACTTCGAATAAACGCCTTCTTTACCAATCAATTCATCATGCGTTCCAGATTCTGCAATTTCTCCATCATCCATCACATAAATAGTGTCTGCCGATCGAATTGTCGATAATCGGTGCGCAATTACAATTGAAGTTCGACCTTGCATCAATGTTTGAAGCGCATCTTGAACCAATTTTTCTGATTCTGAATCCAAAGCTGAAGTGGCTTCGTCCAAAATAAGGATCGTTGGGTTTTTCAAAATGGCGCGCGCAATAGCAATTCGTTGTTTCTGTCCCCCAGACAATTGAACACCACGATCTCCAACCGCTGTTTCCAAACCTTCAGGGAAAGATTCAATAAATTTCCAAGCATTCGCTTGTTTCGCAGCAGCAATTACTTCTTCCTCGGTAGCGTTTTCTCTTCCGAATAGAATGTTTTCACGAATACTTCCTGCAAATAGGAGGACTTCTTGCGGAACAATTGCCATGTGCTCACGGAGGTGCTTAACATCAATGCTCTCAATCGATGTATCATCAAAAAGAATTGATCCTCCCGTAATCGGGTAATAGTTCAATAGGAGAGAGGCAATCGTTGATTTACCGGCTCCTGAAGATCCAACAAGGGCAATCGTTTGATTTTCCTTCACGTCGAGATTGATTCCTTTCAACACCGCTACGTCACTTCGCTGAGGGTACGAAAAGCGAACATTCTCAAATCGAATTCTTCCCGTGATCGAAGGTTTCAATTCTCCTACCATTAATTCTTCTTCGCTATCCTCCTGAATAATTGACATCAAGTTTTCCGTGGCTCCAATCGCTTTTTGAATGCTCGCATACATGTCTGGAATCGCACTAATGGATGCTCCCATGAAAATGGTATACATAATAAAGGAGAAGAAATCCTTAGAGTTCAAGCTTGGATCTGGACCTTGCGTCA
This sequence comes from Flavobacteriales bacterium, assembly GCA_013373595.1. GTDB lineage: Bacteria > Bacteroidota > Bacteroidia > Flavobacteriales_D > Crocinitomicaceae > UBA4466. Next base: position 13,130 of record JABXHO010000010.1, read on the forward strand.
TCAAAATCCCTTGCCAAATCACTAAGACAATGGCTCCGAAAACACAGAAAATAATGAAAGAAACGAAGGCTCCTCGCCAAAGTCCACTTCTTACATTTAATCTGCGGATGCTGTCAATCGCCTTAATGAAACGTCCAACAAGCATAGATTCATTGGTAAATGCTTTCACATTCGAAATGCCCATTAATGATTCTTCCAATATTGCATTTGAGTTAGCCGATTCTGTTTGTGCTTCTTTGGATAATTTTCGAATAAATCGACCAAAGAAAACAGCTACGATTGCCACAACGGGAACGGAAGCAAGCATGATTAAGGCCAACTTCCAAGAAATTAGCGCCAAAACAACAATACCAAAGATGATGGTAAATACTTGTCTGAAAAATTCGGCAATCGTTGTTCTTAATGTATCCTGAACTTGTGTAATATCAGAAGAAATACGACTCGTTAATTCACCTACTTTATTTCGGTTGAAGAAATCCATTGGCATGTGAACCAATCGAGAAAAGGCATCCTTTCGAATATCACGAAGGGTATTTTCGGTTACGTTGGTGAAAATCACCACTCGGAAGAAGGAAAAAACAGATTGGGCAGCAAACAATATAAATAATGCCGTTACCACCGTACTCACATTGTTGAGGTCAATTGCTTTAATGCTATCGGCCATGGAGGGAGTAGAAGATGATCCCGTTCCCAGTAATTGTCCCATCAAAAAAGGGAAAACCATTCCAGCTGAAGCAGATAATACCAAGAAAATCCAGCCGATTAGGAACTTTCCACGATATGGACGCATGTACCTAAAAATCCCCTTTGCTTTCTGAATCGATTCCTTACTTGGACGTTCAACACGCTCTGAGTTCCGTTTTTTTGCCATTTTCTTTCTTTCTGAGACGACAAAAATAAGCCTATCCCTTGGAAAATCGGATGAAATGATAATTTTTGTGCAAACTTTGTTCGAAACATTTTGGAGAATGGAAAATATACTTATCTTTGCATTCCAATTTTGACTTAGAGCATTAATAAAGATATATCATGAGCAAAAGAACGTTTCAGCCATCGCAAAGAAAGAGAAGAAATAAACACGGATTCCGTAGTCGTATGGCAACTAAAAATGGAAGACGCGTATTAGCAGCACGACGTCGTAAAGGTAGAAAGAGAATTTCTGTTTCTAGCGATAAATTACACAAACGTTAGTTCGTTCGTTAAAAAATATTCGAACCGATATCTTTTTAGGTATCGGTTTTTTTATTTTTCATATCTTTCCTGTACGACTGAATATTTATTATTAACTAAATCAAAATTCATGAAAAGAATTTTACTGTTTGGAGCTGTTTTGTTGTCCTATGGAACAATGGCTCAGAACACTGCTGCCCAGCAGGATTGCATAGCAAAAGAGGTTTCAAAACCTGCTGCTAAACCAATGACGGCGAATAATTCGAATCGAGCAACACCATTTTGGCAAGAAGACTTTGCAGGAGGATTCCCTTCAACATGGGGAGTAATTGATAGCTCTGGAATTTGTCCGTGGGTTTACTCAACAGATGGATCTTGGGGGAACTTTAGTACGGGAGGAACAAGTGCCGCTGCTCCAGGGATTTCATCAACTACAGGAGGAAATGGATTCCTTATTTGTGATGCAGATTCTGCCAATCACTTTACATACGGTCAGCCGTCTGGATCGAACTACCAATACTTAAGTTCGTACTTCGGAACAGATGCCATCGACTGTTCAACACACTCGTCTGTAATCCTTTCCTTTGAACAATTCTTCCGCTACAACAACGGAATCACATTGAACGTACAGGTAAGTAATGATAGTATCAACTGGACAACGTATGATGTTTCAGGTGGACAAGGAAATAACTTGGCTTCACCAGATCCTCAATTGGTAACTTTGAATATCTCAGGAATTGCGGCATCACAACCAACGGTTTACATCCGTTTCGGATGGAGTGCTCGTGTGTACTTTTGGATGATCGATGATATCGCTTTGAGTGAAGCAGATCCTTTCGATATTGCAATGAATGATACATGGTGGGGAATGGGTAACTTCGGATACCAATACTACAAAATTCCACTTTCGCATGCGGCACCTGTAACGTTCTTCTCTGAAATGACAAACAATTCTGGAGCACAATTGGATGGATGTGATGCGTCAATTGACGTTTCTGGATCGGCAGGTTCTGTCTTCTCTGGATCGGCAACACCAATCTCAATTGCGAGTGCTGCAACAGATACAGTAACATCTACAACGAGCTGGACACCTTCAGTAGTTGGTATGTATGATATCACGGCAGATGCTTCTTCAACTTCTGGTACTGACGGAAACATGAGCAATAACTCGTTTGCTGATAGTATCGAAATCACGAACTCTGTTTTAGGATTGGATAATTTGACGGATGGAAGTCAATCAACTGGTTCAATTTCAAACTTTTCTTCGAATACAGGACAACCGTTTAAAATTGGTAACATTTACGAAGTAACCAATGATGATGTTGTTGAATGTGTTCAGATTGGAGTAGCCGATCAATCTCAGAATACAGGGAAAGATATTTTCGCAGAAGTGTACGCATATGATCCTGTAGCAGGTGAGTTTATATTGCGAGGAGCAACAGATTCTTATACGGTTCAAGCATCAGACTTGGGTAAAATTGTTTCTGTTGAAATGCTTCTTCCTGCAGATGTTTTCTCAGGTGAAGAGATTTTGGTTGTAGCTGGACACTACGGTGGAGCTACTTCTGGAGCAGATGACGTAGCATTTATGTATGGTCAGTCGGTTCCTGAGCAAACAGTTTATGGATACAACGGAACCGGAGATTTATTCTTCTTGGCTTCTCCAAGAGCAATTGTAGTTCGTCCTGATTTCGATTGTTCATTAGGATTGAATGAAGAAGCAGTATTGGATGCAACAGTATTCCCTAACCCAGCAAACGATAAGTTTACTGTGAGATTGGCAAAAGAAATTACTTCAGGTACAGTTACATTGACAGATTTGAATGGTCGTGTAGTACGTACGCAAGAAGTAACAACAAATGCGTCAGAGCTTTCAGTTGATGTTGCTGGAGTAGCGGAAGGAATGTACACATTATACATCCAAAGCGAAAAAGGAACGAATGCAATTCAAGTAGAGGTGATGCACTAGGCATACTTCAACGATATTTTTAAAGTCACCTCGGCAAATTTGTCGGGGTGATTTTTTTTGCCCTTTTTTGAGTGATCAGCTGGTGGTCAATCTAAACTTTTTGACTAACTTAATTAGAACATAACCTACAAATACCACTAAAATGCTAGTCAAAACCTATGGCGCAGCCCTATTCGGGGTAGATGCCAAAACCATTACGATTGAAGTAAACATTGCTCAAGGAATTAATTTCTTCCTTGTTGGATTGCCTGATACAGCAGTGAAAGAATCGCAGCAACGGATCAAGGCGGCGCTCACAAATATTGACTTGAAATATCCTTCTGGAAGAGAGTTAACCATCAATATGGCTCCCGCCGATTTAAGGAAAGAGGGAGCTACCTTTGATCTTCCCATTGCATTGGGAATTCTCGCTGTCAGCGACCAAGTTGAGTCAGAAAAATTGGGAAAATATATGATTGTCGGTGAGCTGTCACTTGATGGAAATGTAAAACCGATGAAAGGAATTTTACCCATTGCAATTCGAGCAAAAGAGGAGGGCTTCGAAGGAATTATCTTACCCAAAGAACATGCACAAGAGGCGGCAATGGTCGAAGAATTGGATGTAATTCCTGTCGAGACGCTAAGGGAAGCTGTTGATTTTTTCAATGGAACAATCGAAATCGAACCCGTTCAGAAAGTAGAGCGAAATTTGAGTTTAAATGCGGCTCTCTCTTCAATTGATTTCTGCGATGTGAAGGGGCAAGAGAATTGTAAGCGTGCGTTTGAAATTGCGGCAGCTGGTGGACATAATGTTATTCTGATTGGACCTCCAGGAGCGGGCAAGTCGATGTTGGCGAAGCGTTTACCAACAATTTTGCCTCCAATGACGCTCGATGAAGCACTCGAAACAACGAAAATTCACTCTGTTGTGGGGAAATTGGGAAAGAATCAAGGTTTGGTAGAAGAACGTCCGTTTCGTAAACCACATCATACGATTTCTGATGTTGCATTGGTCGGAGGCGGAGGCTATCCTCAACCTGGTGAAATTTCACTAGCTCATAATGGCGTGTTGTTCTTGGATGAATTGCCCGAATACAAACGTCAAGTTTTGGAAGTCATGCGCCAACCGATGGAAGACCAAATGGTCACGATTTCCCGTGCGCGCTTCACGATTGATTTCCCCGCAAACTTCGTTTTAATTGCCGCGATGAATCCTTGTCCCTGCGGTTACTACAATCATCCCGACCGTGAATGTACGTGTCCAACAGGAACAGTCGAGCGCTACCTGAATAAAGTCTCTGGGCCACTTTTGGATCGTATCGATATCCACATTGAAGTAACGCCTGTTTCGTACACAGAGCTTCGGGAAGAACGCTCAGGAGAAACCAGTGAAGTCATTCGAAATCGCGTCAATAGGGCTCGCGAAATCCAACGAAAACGCTTTCAGAGTGAATCTGTTGCTCTCGACTCCGCTCGATCAACGGAGGGAACATCAAAAAAATCCGAAACTTGCGGGGTGAGCGGAGTCGAACCCCAAATCCAAAGCACAGCATCCAACGCCGACATGTCCTCCAAACAAATCCGCAACTACTGTCAGCTCGATCAAGCTAGTGCCGATATTCTCAAACGTGCGATGGAGAAATTTGGTTTTTCTGCACGAGCGTATGATCGCATTTTGAAGGTTGCACGAACGATTGCTGATTTAGACGGAGCGAAAGATATAGGAACACGTCACATTGCGGAAGCGGTTCAGTATCGCAGTTTGGATCGGAAGGAATGGGGTGGGTGAATGATCATTTTTTTACTACAACTGGAAATGTATATCTTCGTAAACAAATTTTCTGAGTTATGCGTATTTTCTGCTTCTTTGCTTTATTCTTTTTTTTCATTCCATCTGCTTTCACTCAGTTTGGTACGTTCAAGGATATTTCTGGAATAGTCGGATATGCCACTAATATTGAAGCTTTTGATTTTGACAATGATGGTGATGAGGATGTTTTTGTTACGTTCGTTAAAGAAAAAAAAGTTGTCTACTTTGAGAATAACAATGGAACTATTGATACTAATATAAATGTTGTTGGTGAAAATCTTGAAGGACTAAACTCATTAATTTCCACTGACTTGAATAATGATGGTTGGTTGGATATTGTTGTTGGTCTTAATGGTGATTTCACTTGGTATTCAAATGAATTTGGTATGAATTTCGTTCAACAAGCAATTACTTCAACGGGTAGCGGCTCAGTAGAATTATCTTCGGTTGATATGGATAATGATGGGGACCAGGATATCTTATTATCTTCTGGTTCGCTTGCTTGGTCTGAAAATAATGGACAAGGAATATTTACTCATCATGTAATAGATATTAACAGTTACCCAACAGAGTCAGTCTCATTAGATTTTGATTTAGACGGTGACAATGACGTGGTCTCATGTCTTCAAAGTGGAGTTAAAGTATACTCGAATGCGGGTAATCAGTCGTTTAGTGTAGTAAGTCAGCCGAATATTCCACCTTCTTATGGTTGGGTAGGTTCTTGTTTTAGTGGTGATGTAGATGGTGACGGATTAGTAGATATTATCACGTCAGGTTTAAATGGAATCAGTTGGTTTAGAAACTTGGGGAATTTAGTCTTTGGTGCTCAACAAGTGATTTTATCCGCTCCGGGAATTTGGCAAATTAGTGTGGGGGACATTAACGATGATGGAGAAATTGATGTTATCGGGATAGATGATGAGAGTATTTATGTATATACAAATAGTTCTGGAACTTTCTCACTTAGCCAAACGTTTCAGTCGAATTCGAAGTGGTTAAGATGTCTTACTCTCTCAGATATTAACAACGATGGCGACTTAGATATTTACCTCGGAGATGCAGTCGACACTAGGATGTCTTGGGTCGAAAATAACGCCAATCTATTGATTCTGGAAAACCAGTTTTGGTCGCAGGAATTTGGTGTAGTATCGCCTACGGTGGTTAAGACGTGCGATGTTGATAACGATGGTGATTTAGATGTAATCTCGTCTTCTGGATACAACAAGGAATTGGCGTGGTATGAAAATCAGGGGAATGGGACTTTTAGCGATCAGCAAATAATAAGTGATACAATTTATTCTTTTGACTTATTAGTTGCAGATGTCAACAACGATGGGTATTGCGATATTATCTGTGAGCATAACGGTTTGACTGTAGTTTGGTTTGAAAACAATGCTGGAATTTCTTTTAATAGCCCTTCGGTAATTGCGCAAAATTTTGATAACCTAGTTTCGATGGATATAGGTGACATTGATAATGATGGTGATGTTGATGTACTTTTTGTTAATAACAATTGGTCACCTTCTAATCCGACCTCAGACGTTGTATGGTATGAAAATTTGGGAGGGGGAACTTGGAGTAGTGAAAATGTTATACTTCAAAACTATTTTACACAAGTGAAAGACGCTGCATTTAGTGATACCGATCAAGATTCCGATTTGGATGTCATTGTTGCGATTAATGGAATACGATTGTATAAGAATGACTTAGGAGTATTTTCTGCTGATCAATGGCTGGTACCTGAAGTTACCGATTACATTCATATAATGGATGTTGACGCGGATGGCGCGGACGATATCGTTTTTAGATTAGACGGCAACCCTATGGATTTATTGTGGTCAAGGAATACAGGTAGTAACGTTTATTCATTACCAATAATCATAACTGATAGTGCTCAAAACAGTTATTCCTCGAAATTACATAGTACAGATATTGATGGTGATGGAGATTTAGACTTATTTCTCAGTAGAGAGATAGTAGGCATGATATCATGGTTTGAGAATGAAGGTGGTTCATTTATAAGTGAACATATTGTATGTAGTAACCTACCATTTATAACAAATATTGATTCTGGTGATTTAGATGGTGATGGTGATCCAGATCTTGTTGCTGCAAGAAGCGGATTGGAAAGAATTGTCTGGCATGAGAATTATTTTAATAGTTCGTTCCAGTTAAAAGGTACATTTTATTTTGATGAAAATCAGAATGCCATTCGAGATAGTTCAGATATGAGTATAGCAGTTGGCAGCACAACAATTCAACCATTAGGAATCAGTTCTTTTTCATCTAATGGAAACTACATCCATTCAGCCGATTCGGCTACGTACGTTGTATCGTACAGTTTGATCGACTCGCTATGGGGCTTAACCACCGATTCGCTTACCTACACAAGAACTCTAAATTCTTATACTCCTTTGCATGATAGCTTGGATTTCGGGTTTTATCCTGATTCAACTCTTACAGAGGTCTCCGCGGACCTTACTGCGGGTTTTCCAAGATGTAATCAGCTTGTAAATTTCTGGATGTCTGTTACGAACAATGGGACGACTTTACCTAGTGGGTTAATGAAACTAGAGCTGGATCCATCTATCAACTATATATCTGCACAGGTTCCGCTTGATTCAATTGTTGGAAATTCTCTTTATTGGAGTTTTGATAGTCTGTTCTTCTACTCGTCACAGGTAAATAATATAGTTGTAGAAATGCCAAACTTCCAGAGTGTTAATGATACGTTGATATCTGCTTTGACCATTTATCATATAGATTCGTTAGGAGCCCTTGTAGAGTCTTCAACAGATACATTGTCACAAATCCTGGTATGTGCTTATGATCCAAATGATAAAACTGTAACTCCCGAAGGTAGTGGAGAAGAAGGGTTTATTTCAATAAATGGGGATTTGGAATATTTAATTCGATTTCAAAATACTGGAACAGATACTGCCTTCAATGTGAAGATTCAAGATAATATTGATTTAAATTTAGATATCAATACTATTACATCAATTTCAGCAAGTCACCCTTTCATTTTACAGATTGAACCTGATAGAGATGTGATTTTTAATTTTGATAATATTCAACTTCCTGATAGCACAACGAACGAACTCGGAAGTCAAGGGTTTATTAAGTTTAAAGTGAGCCAGTTGGATAATTTAGTTCCTCTTACTGAAATTAGGAATTTTGCGGAGATTTATTTCGACTATAATCCGCCCATCATTACAAACGATGTTCTCAACACCATAGAGTGTAATGATATTCTATTACCTGAAGTATTTTTATTAGATACAGTTTTGACATCTACGTATGCAGATTCTTCGTATTTGTTTCATTGGTTTCGAAACGATACCATATTGTTAGGTGGTAGTGAAGAGTTTTATCATCCTATTCAAAATGGAAATTACTCTATCCAAATCGAGGATGCTTACGGTTGTTTGTACGATTCTGAGGATTACTATTTTGGGTGTGTAGGAGTAACTTCACCCTTGGTGAGTTTTATAAACGATTCGATTTTTATTGAATTACCTGGAAGTTATGGATATCAGTGGTTCTTGAATGATACTGCTATCATTGGCGCAACTGATTTTTACCATCTTCCTAATATCAATGGATCTTACAGTGCCACTCTTATGGATTCGAACAACTGTGTTTTGCAGTCTGATTACCATATCTATAATTCGGCTTCCTTAGTTGCGGATGAAAGTCTATTTGTACAAGCTAACATTTACCCAAATCCATTCGATGAGGTAGTGTATATTCAACTTATGTCGCAACAACTAGAGGAAAAGGTTGATCTAATTGTTCTAGATAATCTGGGAAAAGAGGTGAAAACTTTGTTTGATATTTCTGATTCATTAATAAAAATTCGAAAATCTGATATTGGTACAGGGGTTTTTCATATTTATTTGCGCGAAAGTTCAGGAGTACTTAATCCATTGGGGAAATTGGTCTCATATTAACTTGTTTTACGTGTAAATCATTCATAGATATAAATAATAGTATTGAATTACTCTTTTTTATTCTTCCCATCTATGAGTTTTCTTAGCTAGTTCTTTCCTCGAACAGCTATTCACTAATAAATGTTGTTAATCCGTTTAGAAAGTGTTGTCCCTGCCGAATCATAAAGTGGAGTATATCCTAAGTACTCAATTATTTTCGGATTAAATCTTGCCTGAGGTTGAAAGCGATTCAACTCCCAATTGATCAAAGAATCAGTTCTCGTTAGCCCTAACAAATGGGTGACGCATGGTTGGGATTCGTTGCGGTCAATCTTAGCTTTTCGCAAATGCTCTTCCAAAGTGTTACATTCCTCAATTGTCCTTTTTTTAGGCGGTCAAGGGGCTTTTAGGGGGAGTGAAAGGGTCATGAATCCTTGTCCATGCGGCTACTACAATCACCCTGATCGAGAATGCACTTGTCCAACAGGAACCGTTGAACGAACGATTGCTGATTTGGATAAGGCTGCGAATATTGAGACACGTCACATTGCGGAAGCGGTTCAGTATCGCAGTTTGGATCGACTTCTCTAAAAAAAGACTTAAAAAAACGTGGACAACTCTTCAATCATCGTCAAATCACTCGAAATAATGTGATCGTAATAATTCAGATTACTCCCACTCAACTGACGCGATAAAACGGGTTCATAAGAATCCCAATCTTGGAAAAATCCTTTCTTACCTTCGGTCTTTTTAAGAATCTGGGTATTATGTTTATCGAGAAAGGCCATGAGCTCTGCGCGGAAGTTTCCTTGTGGAAGATCACAAAACTTTCCGTCGATCACCTGCTCGACGTCGGCAATGGATATTTTGTGCGGTAACACAATGCGATTGTAGTTCAAGTGGTCATACTTCGAGGTGTAATTGCATAGAAAATCGTCCAGGTATCCTGGAATTTTATTCAAACTCAAACCTGTTTGAAGATTTGCTCCTATTGAAGACTTTTCATTCTCATCAATAAAGAAGTCTTTCCTTCCAGTAGACTCAAGAAATTCTTCAAATAGCAATTCGGCATATCCACTTTTACTGTTGTCAATATCGAGGAACACGATGGTTTTGCCCTTGAGTAGTTTGAGGTCGTTTAGATAAAGGAACATGTCCCAGCATCCCAATATTCCACTATTGTCGATGGCGCCCGCATCGATAAAATGGCCAGAACCTTTGATCTTCGCTACAGGACTAAAAATAGGAAAGCGGTTCGTAGTCGAAACTGCTTGCAGGAAAGAGATGGAGCCATCTTTCCCGTTTTCCATTGTGAGATCCGATAAGTTTTGTGCGTATGGAAAAATTGAATCGAATGCAGGGGTGTTGATGGAGCAGAAAATTCCCCTTCGCCCATTGGTAGCAGCGGTGTTCATAATCAATGCGGGTAGCGGACGGTTTTCGGTGCTCAGTGTTTCCCAATATTTTCGATAGGTCAAATCTTGAAGGGATAGTGTGCCTTTTGCCTTCATGTTTTCCTGATACTTCTTCATTCCGAAATAGGATCGATCACTCGAAGAGGAAAGTTGATTGAAGGGATAAAAAATACGAGCCAAGTCTAATCCAAAAAGCAAGGAGATATCCACGGAAGCATAGTTGTCATTACGAACCGTGCTGATCACGTTATTCATTTTTCTGGGGCTGTTCCCGAATTCACCGTAAATAGACCCAAATAGAGCCAGTCCGAGTGACCCTCCCGATGCTCCAGACATGGCCACGGTTTGATTCATCAGCTTGTTATTCGACATCTCCTGTAACTTATTCAAAACCATTAATGTCCACGTATTCGCTTTCAATCCACCTCCATGAGAAGAGATAAAGAAGACGGTATCAGGCATTTCCTGAATGCGTTGTGTGAATTCGGTTAACGAAACGCCGTCATTTTTCATATCATCCACTTCGATCACAGCCAATTCGTTCAAATGCGACTCCGTATTCATTCCAACTATAAAGGAAATGGCTAGAACAACCATAATGGATGTCGTGAGTTTGAAGCTGAATGAATTCAAGTGTGTCATTTCAATCCCTGCTTCTTTTTGCTTTTGCGAGATGGAATACTTTACGAAATAGTACTTAGCCAAGTAGCTAATAATGAAAAAGTAGAAGTAGAGATAAATCATTACGATGACGATACCGTTCGGTAGCAACCAACCGTAAATGCTAGCTAAATTAAAGTAGAGAATACATACTGCACAAAAGCAGAAAGCAATCGCAAATGCTACCAAATAGTTAGATGATTTCTCAATGTTTCGAATCAGTTTGAGGAAGAAAGTGGAGTTGCGAAGTCCTTCGTTTTTTAAGGTGCGTAGAACGTGTCTCAATCGTGGACGTACCAGACGAAAGAAAGCAAAATTCAACATCATAGTGAAAATGGTCAATAGAAGAAGGATCAGTCCACCAGGGTTGAATAAGTTGTCTTTGAAGATCACCATAATCATTAGTACGAAGGACAGAGAAGAGGAGAAGAAGTAGTAAACTCCAACACGTCTGTATATCATAGATCGGTCAGCGATACTTGAGTGTAATGGACTCAATTTACGCTTGAAGTAGGCATATGATAAAAGTGCGAATCCAGCGAAAAAAATAGAACTCCAACGAATGACTTCAATCCAAACAGGATCAAGCGAGTACTGCAGATTGGGGTAATAGGTAGAGAAGATGAAAATCGCCCAAATCATGTAAACCGAAAGTCCAAGGTATTGGCGAAGAATATTGGCGTATATATCCTTTACGTACCGCTTATCACTGATTGGTTTGTAGGTGTACACGGTCACCCATCTCAACCATTTTTGCTTAAACGGATGCTCTTTTCTCCACGATACAAACTTACGACTGTTGTTCAGATTTCCCGCGTAATACGTATAAATGGGGTAGTGGGAAAGGCTGATTGCAAGTAAGTTGATGAGGACAAAACAAAGGAAAAGTGAAATTCTTCCTGTTTCAATCATTCTCAAAAGCATGGTAAAAGCCTGCTCCATTTGTGTAAGCAGCAGCAGAATAACCAGCAAAATAATTATGCTGAGAACAGACGCTTTGGTAAAGTTGGTAATGGAATAAAGTGCACGTAGGACGTAACGAACTCCTCCCTTCGAAGGCAGGAGTACTGGAAGTTGTCTCTTATTAGTGGTCATTTCGGAATAGTTGGCTACATGTGTTTGTGAGGATCAATCGTTCTCCTCTTCGTGTTTCGATACAACAAAAGTAATATGATTATACGGAAGTCGATCCAATGAATCGTCGTAAGGTTGAATGAGAGAGCTATCCATGTCATAGTACCAATCGGACCAACTTAGCATTTGTCGCGGCGCCTGAGCAGCAACGTATGTTCCATTTTTTAGACTAGCAACTTCTGTATTTCCAGCGAAGTCAAAGCCGAGTCCAATTTCCTGAATGATCTTGCTCTTTTTCTCGTCAATGAGGTATTGCGTAATTCCAGATGCATACCCCGTAACTTGCTTCAACACTGGATTTGCTCCAGGAATGAGTTCCAACCCTGAGGTGAAAATGCCATTTTCTAGAAAGCGTAGAAATTTTTCTTCGTTTTCATTACTGAGGTAAATTGTATTCAGATAGAAATCAATTCCGTTATTAGGAACGCGTAAGCCTTTCATGATGGATAATCCACTTTTTCCACCGCCACCTTTGTTTCGAAGGGTGTACTTTTGGGTGTATTGAATCGTTTCGTCTTCGGCACTTCCTTCGGGAGCATGTTTTGCTTTAAATTCAAATAGAATCTCATGTTCTCCACCAAAAAATCCAGGGTAGCGCTCAACGTAGATATTTCCAATTCGAATATTGATACGTTCACCTTTTAAACTTTTGTCGGCATCCATCGTGAGGGCATTTACAATTGGAATTTTACCGTCCTTTTCGTTTTCGACATCCAAAAAGCCGTAGGCATGCTCTTTGATTTTCCACACTTGATTGAATTGTCTATCCATTGTTTCGGAAACCAACATCTCCGCTTTTTCTGGATCTTCTTTTATGATTTGTTTGATTTCTCGGGCTCCTTCTTTATCGCCAATTTTTTTCAAGAATTTCTTCGCTTCGTTTAGGGTTAGATCTGAAATGTTATTCATTTTTTCGTTTTAAGTGGGTGTTCATGAATACGACGAACAATATAGGTATTCGCCGCGGAAAATTCCAGTTGAACCTTTCTCAAAATTACGCGATTCCGTCTTGGAATTAAACGATTATCCTAACGTTCAACTAAGACTAAAAATACAACAACAGACCATAAACTATTTACGATTAACTTGATTTCAGGTTTATTTTCTTGGATGTGCTGAGCTTTAGCACGTTCGATGTGTCAAATAAATTGTATCTTCACATTATGAGCCTGACCAAAGCATTACCACATCGACTAGGTGTCTATTTCACAGAGCGTTTTCCTGCGCTAGTTTACGCACCATTTTCCGTTATTTTATACGTCTGTTTGTCGTATCTCGTTCAGTTAATTTCGAAGGTAGAACCTGTTTTTGATCGGTATAGTATCGCAGGGATGATTACAGCATTCTTCTTTATGCTGTTGATTCGGACGTTTGATGATATCAAGGACGTAGATTTGGATCACGATATCTTTCCAGATCGTCCAGTGTCACGTGGAGCAGTGCTGATTCAAGATGTTTATGGCTTGGCGATTTTCAGCTTCAGTGTTTTGGTGATTGTTAATGTTTGGTTAGCTCCAGCGAGTATTTGGGTCTTTGTTGGGGTGATGATTTACGCGCTAGGAACCTTCAAGTATTTCTTTTTTGAAGAATTGCACATTCGCAAACCGTGGGTCGCGATGATCACGCATCAACCTTTGCCATTGTCCATCATTTTTTTGTTGATCCATATTTCTTTGGCTTCGGGAGGTACGTACGAATCATTTGAAATCAACCATTTGTATCTATTATTGAGTTTTGCCTTGCCCGTTACGGCTTGGGAAGTCTCACGAAAAATTAAAGCGCCCAGTCAAGAGATTGATCGCTATGCTACATTCTCTCGTATTCTTGGACCAAAAGGTGCTTCAGCAATTCCGCTAATTCTCTATCTGATTTCGGCTGGGGCAAGCGCATTTTTAGCGCATTCACTCGATCTTCATATTGGGTATTACATTTTATTAGGGTGTTATTTGGTATTTGTCATCTTTGCATATGGACGCTTTATCGCCAAACCTATTCCGGAAAGAAATATTCTTAAAAACGTGGCAATGGCATATACCGCATTGTTCTTTTTGACTCTTTTGGTATTTGTTTTCTTAGCGTATTCTGACGTTATTTTAGGGTTATGAATACCATTCTTTCAAACGATGAGCATATTCATCGAATGAGCCGCATTGAACTTGGGGGGAAAGGAGCTTACCTTGCTGAGTTGATCAAGTCTGGATTTAATGTTCCTCCTTTTTTTGTGATTACCAGTGAATTGTTTCACAAGATGACGAAACATTTGTCGTCGCAGATCTCGGAACTGATGGAGTCGGGAGCGTCTGAACAGGTGTCGCTTTTGGAGAAAATTCAGGAATCGATAGTGTCGTATTCGTTCAGCAAAGAAGATGAAAACGAAATTTTGGCCCAACTCGATCAAATTCTTGAAAATGATGGAGCTCATGTATCAGTGCGTTCGTCGGGAGGAGCAGAAGATGGTGAATCGACTTCGTTTGCAGGACAGCACGAAACATTTCTATACGTTTCTCGGGGTGAACTACTGGATAAAATCAAGCATTGCATGGCATCGGCATGGAGTCCGAGTGTGGTGGCGTATCGAATGAAGCAAGGAGTTGGCTTGTACAACATGAATTTTGCTGTCATTGTGCAGAGAATGATTCACGCAAAAACTGCGGGGATTGCGTTTTCAATGAACCCATCAGGGAATTTAGCAGATGCAATTATCGTTGCGGGATATGGAGCTGGAGAGGGAATTGTTTCCGATAAGGTGGAGTCGGATGCATATGTGGTCAACCGTCAGAGTCAAATTGTTTCGAAAGAAATTCAGACTAAAAACCATCGCATGATGTTTCACCCATCAGAAGGATTGGTACGAGAGAAGGTTCCGAAGGAATTGGTGGATCTTTCGGCTTTATCTGATGAGCAAATTCGAGAGGTATACGAAGAGGTGATGAAAGCGGAGAGTTTACTCGAAGATATTGCGGATATTGAGTTTTGTTTTGATGAGGAAGGCTGCTGGATTTTGCAAATGCGTCCTGTTACGACGATCAACTTGAAGAAAATTGCTATCCTCGACAATACGAATATTGTAGAAAGCTATCCGGGAATCAGTTTGCCTTTAACGTTCTCATTTGCGCGTTATGCGTATGAACATGCGTTCAAAGGAGCGGCAAAAGCATTTTGGATGCCCAAACGAGAACAGGAATTGGCGTCGTCGATGTTTGAACACCTGCTGGGCTATCATCAAAACCGAATTTTCTATCGACTCGACAATTGGTACAAAATGATTTCCCTCGTATTCAGCTCCAAAAAGTCGATGGAATCGTGGGAGAAAGCAGTGGGCTTGAAACGTCCGCCAGGCAATGAGTTGTCTCTTTCCTTTGGAAACAAACTAAAAGTATATGCGTCAACGCTTTGGCGAGTTTTGAACTACAAGCGGGGGAACCGAATGTTTTTTCAATTGTTTGGGAAGCATTACGGTGAACTTCGGGCAATTGATTTAACGGAATTAAACTTGATTCAATTGAGTACAACGCTCGATCAATACGCAGCGACATTTTTTCAGTTTTGGTACTTAACGCTCATCAATGATTTGATGACCTTTAAAAGCTTTGACTGGGTGCAAAAAGGGATTGAGCGAAGAAAGATAGAATCGAAGGATTTAGCCAATGATCTCATTGCTGGAATGTATCAATCTGAATCGGAATTGGCCATTGTAGAGGTGCTCAAGTTGAAGGATGAAATTGCTCAGAGTGATGAATTATCGGCTCTTTTCAAAAGAAATACGGACGAAGTGTGGGAAGCTTTGCTTTCGGATGAATTCAAGGATTTCTCGGAAAGCGTTCGGAAATACATTGATCGTTTTGGGGACCGAACCTTGGCTGAGTTGAAGTTAGAAAAGGCATCTTTTCGTCATGAACCACATGGATTTATCGAGTTGCTCAAAGGACAGTTGCGCTCCGAAGAATCCTACGGCATGTACCAAGAAAAACAAAAAATACGACGTTTAGCATCGGATGGTTTGATGAAGAAAGCATTTCAATGGTGGAATCCACGATCGTACTTTTTTCGTTATTCAGTTCGAATGGCGGCGTACGGAACCTACAGTCGCGAGAATATGCGTTTCTGTCGCACCCGAATCTACGGAGCGGTAAAAGATATTTATTGGGAAATCGGAAAACGATTGACAGAAAAGCAATTGATTGCTGCACCTGAGGATATTTTCTACTTAACGAGTGATGAGGTCAGAGCGGTGTGCGGAAAGCCAATCAATTCGTTGCAGGAAATCGTACAAAGCAGGAAGGAGGAGTGTGAAGTGAATGCAAAAGCAAAGCTTCCTGATCGGATTATTTATGAACGAACTCCGCCCGTTTTTCGATCCAAACAGTCGTTAAGAGAAGAAAGTACATCGACATTAACGGGAATTCCCGTTTCCAAAGGAATCATTCAGGCGGAGGCAATGGTGATTACCGAACCAAGCTACGACCTGAATGTGAAGGGCAAAATACTGATCACCGAAATTACCGATCCCGGTTGGGTATTTTTGATGTCGCAAGCGAGTGGTTTGGTGAGCGAAAAGGGATCACTTTTGTCGCATACGGCCATTGTTGGGCGCGAAATGGGCATTCCAGTCGTGGTGAGCGTCGCAGAAATAACTTCACGCATCCAATCAGGTGATATCATCAAAATTGACGGGCAGCAAGGTACTGTCGAAATTATCCAACGGAAAGACGCAATTTAATTGAGTAATTCAATAGAACCGTCCGATCCGTTCATCCGTAAGCGATCTCCCGTTTTTATGAGTTCAAGTGCATCTGGAACAGCCAAAATTGCAGGGATTCCATATTCTCGCGAAATGATGGCGCCGTGGGATAACATGCCTCCCGTTTCGGTAATCAGTCCATTGATTTTAGCAAAGTAAACTGTCCATGCTGGATCGGTAAACTTCGTGACCATGATCATTCCTTCCGGCATTTTCTCAGCATCACTTACTGATCGTGCCACGTAGGCTTCTCCTTCAATTTGTCCACTGGAGCAGGCAATTCCATGAAGTAATTTACTTGATTTGAAAGATTTTTTCGAAACCATTCCTTGTTCCACCCAAATCTCGTTCGGACGGTCAAAATTTCGGAAACTGGTATGAATAATTTTGTTCTTTCGAATCGTTTCCAAATGAGCGGTTTTTCCTTCAAACAATTCCAAAATTTCCTCAGGAAAGAGAAAGAAGATATCTTCCACTTCGCTTACCGTATTTTCGCGCTGCATGCGCAAGCCAATTTCCCAAAAGATGTTGCGTATGATTCCATACATTTGGCTCGATCGATCACGAAACTCTTCTCGTAACCATAGCAATTTTCGGTGATTGGTGATTTCTTTTTGCAAGCGTTTGGAGTGAACTTTTGACATTTCATTCTGAAATACCTTGTGCTGTTCTTCGTTTTGTCGAATGATGCTTTCGTCGTCCTCCTTAGTTAAAAAGTTGCAGAGCGTAGCGAAGGCCTGCATGGGTTGTTGGTCCCAGTTGGGAACCAGAATTTGGAGTTCCTTCTCACTTTTGTAGCTGTACGTTTGCAAAATCTCGAAAATCTCTTTTCTAAAAGGCATTTCCTGTTCACTTTGATAGAAATCACACAATTCTGCAGCCGATTTTTCCAGAAAGAAGGTTCGATCATTCGAATTACGAATTGCTCGACTCAAATTCCACAAAGCATAACTCGGACGGAGGTGCGAAATGTTTTGAAGTCCTGTGATGAGGTTCAAATATTTGATGGAACCTGATCGGTTTTTCTTCTCCAAGTATTCTTTGAAAAGAGTCGTATTGTTCGAATTCGTGTAAATGATTTCAAAATACGTTCCTTCCACACGAATAAAGTCTTCCTCAATCAGTTTTCGGGCGGTTACAATCAGTTCATTCTTCGATAGTTCCTTGGGTGCTAAACGTCGATAATGCGCCAATATTTCTTCCAATCGATTCAGCTCGGCATTCGCATTTTTAAGTTTTTGCTTGATCGACTTTTTCAGTGCCAAAAGCACTTGCAAACCATTTACGATACTTTTCAGGTTGGTTTTTGTGACATGTCCTTTTCCTTCATATTGAGGACGTACACCCAAATCATTATCAAATTCGCGCTCTACGAAACCAGGGATTTTCTTCACACCGTCTTTCACCGCACTTAGATTCCAGTAGGAGTACAGCATAAACTGCGTAAACCATTTTTCGGGCATATAATTCGGGTGAATATTCACAGATTTCAAGTAAGGTGACATTGTATTTTCAAATGCACGCTCGTAGAGCGAATACATAAATGGCGTAGCAATTTCGGAGGAAATCCCTCCATCTTTCAAATCAGCATTTGTCCAATCATACTTCGTATTGAAACGAATAGCAGTCATCGGACGGGCTTGTAAAATGTATAATTTGTGATCTTTCAGCGCCCATTCAATATCAACAGGATAACCATAAAGTTGTTGTATGTCGAGCGCTTGTCTCACGATTTCTTGAATCGAAGTTTCGTCTAAAGAAGAGATATCAATCTGGTTCAACTGTGTAATGACATCGTTGTACCAATTCACGCGGTATGAACTCGGTGTAGCCGTTCCTTGTACCAAATTTTCGCCCAAGCCATTGATACTTTCGATTAAGATTTCTTTTTCATTTCCTGTAAGCGGATTTACCGTAAAACAAACACCAGCATGCTCAGGATTCACCATTTCCTGCACGATTAAATTGACGCGTAGGAGATTACAATCGATGTGGTGGTTGTGGCAATAGGTTAGTGCTGTTTCGTCATAGGTCGAAAGAATGCATTCGAGAATTGCTCCCGCAAATTCATCAAAATTACTTACGTTCAGAATGGTTGTGAATTGCCCTGCGAAAGATAGAACTGATCCATCTTCTAAATTCACCGAACTTCGAACAGCAACTTTGGTATTGCTTGGAAAAAAATCTTTGTAGTACGACCATGCATTCTCGATGAGCGGCGTAAACTGCTCGCTGCATGTCTCCACAAAAACGCGCTTTTCCGTGGCGGGCATTTCTACATTCTGCGTGAAGGAAATAAAGACGTTCTCAACCTCGGGTGAGGGAATAACGAAACCATTGGGGACGTTAAGGCCTGCTTTGAACAAGGTCGCAAGACTGTTTGCTTTTCCGCCGTAATTTCCTTCTGGTAATTGATCAAATGAATAAATTCTGGACATGTGTGCTTGGTTAAAATGGTTCTTTGCGTAGGCGTAGTAAGTACAAGAGATAGTTTATCCCAAGGTGAAGAAAACCGTAGAAAAGAATTCCAAACCAGAAATGTTTTAATGTGAAATTTGAAAATAAGAGAAGTAGAAGTGTAAGGGTAATAACCGAATCGAGTTGGTCAATCATTCGCTGAATAAAGGAGGTTGATTTCCCTTCGGAAATGCCCATTTGCCGCTTAAAAAAGCTATTCGGGAGCTCTCCAATAACGTAACCGACTCCGTATAAAACACCATAAAACACAGGTGAGAAACGGTTAAAATCGAGGAGGTTTAAGTTGGATAGAGCCGAAACTTGTTCAATGATCCACTTGTAGAGATATGTGAAAGCAATGGAAGCGATAATCATCACGATGATGCCACGGTAGGTTTTGTTGTCACCGAAAATCCGATGCGACCGAAACGTAGCGTAATGATCGAGCGGGTAGGTCGCAAATTTGAGCCAATTGTATCGAACCACCACCATGTGGAAGATGGCCGCCAAAATAACAGGCGAGGCAACCAGGAGCAATTCTAGTATGAGTTCGATCATTATGAGCGTTTAAAATATCGTTTCAAGTTTATTTTTTTTGAGTTTGAAACCGTGTTTCGCTCCCAGTTGATTCATATAGTGGACCTGAGAAGGATGCAAGTTTCCGAAGGAAAAGTTACACAGCTTTTCTTCAAGTCCTAGTAAAATGGTTTCGGAAATGCAGGCAAAGGCTTCTCCTTTTCCAAGCGGGTAGGCACGCATGGTAATGGTTTGTTCGTAGGGAAGTTCAACCACTCCACCCATGATTACTTTGATGTTTCGCTTGTTCTGAATCAATTCGTCCGTACTATTGATGGGAACGGAAATGTCGTAAACAATCGAATTGTCTGCAAAATAGGGACTGTACAAGAATGGATCAGGGTGATTGGTTGCTACCACAGTCACATCGCACTGCACCAATTCCTCCAGAGAGTCGATTACTTGAAATGGAAAGCGGTCACCAAGTTCATTCGTGAGTTGTTCAGAAAGAGACAGATCGCTTAGGGCGAGTTCTCCCGATTTTAACCGTTTATATGTCTTCGAATTCGCAAAAAGATCATACGCTTTTGCATGAATCGCAGAAGATCTTGCGTTCGGGTTCGTGATCATTTCAGAAAAAATATAACTAATCAGTTCTCGAAGAAATCGAAGTGTTTTCAATTTGCCACCTTTTGAATCGCTTCCTTTCAAGACCATGTTCGAAAAGTAGGGTAGAAAGCACTTCACGTAGGTAGAACAAATGTTTCCTGCCGCACCGAGTACGCCCAAGGTGAGTGATGCTCCCGACTTAATCGTTGCGGAAATCTCTTCTTTGATTGCTTGAACGCCAATACCTACGGTATAACTGTTTCCTGTTGTTATGAATACGTTGGGATTTCGAATCGATTTCCCATTTTTAGTGATCACGGATGAATATTGCCCCAACCCAACTAGTGGACAGCCAAATTCCTCGTGAAGGAAATCAACCGCGTCATTGCAAAGATCCGCATAATGCGTGTACAGATTCTTGTTCATCATTTCGCGTGCCATCGAAGCAGTAAAGAGCATTCCTGCGAAGTAGGTATTTACAGATTTTCCTGAACTTCCTTCCATTTTTCGGGCATGCACTAGAATGGGCGTCGCTATTTCAAGAACAGATTCAAGTAGTGCGTTGATGGTTTCATCGGACAATACTTCCATGCTTGGATCGCCATCTTTTGCGCCGTTCTCATTGATGTAGTGCGAAATAAATCCAACCGACTGATTTATATTTTCATCGATTTCGATAATCACATTGTTTTGACCGAAATCCGTTACGGCACGGAGGTTTTGTTCTGCTTTTGGCAACAAGTGTTCGATCAATTTGTAGAAATCACGGCAGTAGATAATATGCGCAAGTGCTTTCAATGCCGTTTGAAAATGAGTCAACTCTTCCTCCGAGACAAAAATACATGGAAGTACACGCAATGTGTTTGGATCAGAGAGTGTTGGGGCAATCCGAATGTTCCATTGATTCAACAAGTAAGAACAATACAGATAATTCAAATAGCCGGAACGAGAGAACATCTGAAAACTGTAATTCTCACTAAAGTTGAGGTCGAAAAATTCAATTCCCCATAGTAATCCTGCACCGCGGACTTCTTTCACAACTTGCGGGTAATCACGCTGAACACGTTGCAAACAAGACTCAATTTGTTTTCCTTTTGAACGTATTGTTTCCCTTTCGGCCTTCGAAATTTGGAGTGCTTTCAATGAAATTTCTGCAGAATAGGAATCGTCCGAATAAGTGGACGTATGTACCACTCCAAATCCTTCGTGATAGTGCTTTTCGTCAATCACGAGTGCTGCATTTTTCACCATTCCTCCGCCAAATGATTTACTGAAGAGATAATAGTCAGCGTAAATTTCAGCTTGGAGTGAATGCGCGAAAGTTCCTGTTCGAAACGATCCACATTGAATTTCATCGAAGATGAGTGGGATGTTTACGTTTCGTGTTCGTTCTCGCAAAAATGTAAGCAGTTCGTTTGAAACAGGACGAATTCCACCTTCTCCTTGAATCGGCTCAACAATTACGCCCAAACACATCAAAACCGATGATTCTTCGAATGAAATGGTTCCGTTTGTCAACTTTGGAAAGCGTACAGTTCGAAACAAGGAAAGTAAGGTCGATTCGAATGGGGCCGTGTTTGGTTCCACAAAAACGACGTGTGATTTTTCCCGATCATTCGTTTGAAATCCATCCCGAAATTGAGGATTGGATGTTAAATTCAGCGCCCCCGTTGTTTTTCCATGAAACGAATGTTCGAGCGCCAGTAGCACTGGAGAAGTTTCGTTGAATACTGCGTGAAAGTGTTCAATGCAGAAATTTTTGAAGGAGATGAAATCATCAAATGTCTGATCGTTCGCTTGAGCAACGAAGGGCTGTTCACTTGTGGCAAAAAAATGATTGATTGCGTGCAATTCTCGATGCAATCGATCCAATAATTTGTCCTTGTTTTTACTAAAGTTGAGTCGAGCATGTTTGATGGCCGCTTCAACTGCTTCTGCACCCGAATTAGCGAAGGTTGTGATGTAGTTTTTGCTGGAATGGTGTCCAATTTCCCCTGAAATAAATCGAGCCAGAGCTTCCACTGAAGGCTTCGAAGCCAGTTGAGTGTGGTTGGGAACCTGATTGCTGATCAGTTCAATGGCTTTTTGCTTCAGTTCTGGATGATGATGTCCGAGTAGCAAAGATCCATATCCTCCGATATAATCACTTACGCGAATTTCTTTCCCTTCTTCATCTAAATAAAACAGTCCACCGCCTTCTCCACGGATAAAATCTTTGTCGAGTAACAGCGTGCGTAGCAAGCGATCCAGTTTTGGACGAGTATGAGTGCCTGACGCTTGATATGTGTTCAACTGTTCCTTCAAAGCTTAATATATAAATGGAATTAAGCGGCGCGATGACTTGCAATAATCGAGGTATTCCTTCCCAAAGTGATCGGCCAAAAATGATTCCTCCTTTGGAATCCGCATGGCAACAGCAAAGAGTGGTCCTACAATCAAAATGAGCAAACTGATATAATTGTGCATCACCAATCCCAATCCAACATAGTAGAGTAGAAGTCCCGAATAACTGGGATGCCGCACCCATTTGTAGATGCCTTCTTTCATTAATTGTTGGTCCTTCATAATTGTTACATTCACCTGAAATGAGCGCCCTAAACTGTAAATGGCATACCATCGCGTGATTAATCCTACAGCCACGAGCGTGTATCCAACGTAGATTCCTCGATTGAGACCTAGATCTCCCCAGTGTAAAAAGTAGACGAGTACGCTTGCAATTAAAGACAAGGGCACAGCCACACGGAAAATTAATAAGGTTTTGTCCGTAGCGACTTTTAACTTGTCGTGGTCGTCCGATTTTCGTTGAAAGTTTACATAAACTCCTGAGAGAATGATCGTAAGACTAATCGCAAGAATTGAAAAATCAATATAATTCATCAGTGATAGGACAAAAAAATGAGTATTCAGCAAGTTAGCAGCAAGTAGAATGAAAACCCATCGTAGACTTAAATTTAGTATTTTTAGATTGAAAACCATGAAAAAAGAATGTCCATACCACTAAATATTCCAAACATTCTATCGATTTATCGTTTGCTCATGTTTCCCGTGATCGCGTGGATTGCCATTCAAGGTGAAGAACGTCTCTTTTTTTGGTTGCTTTTGGTCAATTTTATTACGGATATTTTGGATGGTTTAATTGCCCGAACTTTCAACCTTCAAACCAAAATTGGAGCAAAAATTGACTCCATTGCTGATTTTGGAACCTATTTACTTGTGTTCTTAGGAATTTACCTCTTCAAAACAGCAGATTTCGTGCCGCACATTGTTTCCTTTTCGATTTTCATTGGATTATTTCTGTTTGCGCATGTCCTAGCTTTACTAAAGTTCGGTCGAATGCCCAGTTTTCATCTGTATTCGTGGAAAATTGGCGGTTACATTCAGGGCATTTTCTTCATCGTGTTGTTTTCCTATGGATTCATCACCGCGTTCTATTATTTCATGTTGATTTGGGGAATTCTGGCCTTTCTTGAGCACATCACAATCCAATTGATGATTTCTGAAATGATTTCCAATGCGAAAGGCTTGTATTGGGTGATGAAAGCGCGGAAAAACTAAATCTCTGGTGCTCCAATCGATGGAATAAGCTTATCCAATTGCGAGGCAAGTTCTAATAAATCGAAATCACGGTGTTTTTTTCCTACAAGTTGAACTCCAATAGGGAGCTGCTTTTTCGAAAGTGCGATGGGTAAAGTGAGCACAGGAGATTCCAACACGTTGAAAGGAAGCGCATAACTTTGCGTAGCAATGGCATAATGAATCTCCTTCTCATTGACGTTGAGAGGAGTGGTGTAGATCCCAAGGTGTCCAAGACTTCGATCTGGCGATTGATGCGGAAAGGCCAACACGGAAGACGTAGGAAGAATGAGTGCATCGTATTCGTTCATGAGCTTTTCAAATTGTTGCTTCACTTCTTCGTGCCTGTGTCGAACGCGTCGGTATTTTTCTCGACTGATCGGTTTCAACAAATCCGTGTACATTGGAATTTTGGCATACTTCGGCTTCATGATGAGGTTTCCTGCATACCGAGCAATAACAGGAAGTTCCTTGCCTGTTTCATAATTGGAAAGATGTCCCCACAGTCGAAGGGTTTCGTTGAAGTCAAATTGCTCTTCGGAATAATCATCAATTCGGATTCCTGATTCCGCGAGCTTTTCTCTGAGTTGAGTCATTGCCGTTTTGATTGCACGATCGACTTCCAATCCCTTGAGTTCACTAATCCACAGCAGTTTGATCGGGGAAGAGGAAGGGGGACTTTTTGAAGGTGGAAGAAGCTTTTTTGTTCCAATGATGTTCAGCGCTGCGTGTACATCCTCCACTGAATTCCCGAGTATTCCTGCCGATAGCAGTGTTCGCATACTCAAGGGGTGTGCTTTCTTTTGGAGTTGCGTCACGATTCCATTTGTGCTGATTCCATCGAGTGATGCTTTGAAACCGTAGACTCCGCAAAAGTGGGCAGGAATTCGGATCGATCCACCAGAATCGTTGCCAAAGGATAAAATGGAAATTCTTGCGGCCACGGATGCTGCACAACCACCGCTACTTCCTCCGGGTGTGTGATCAATATTCCACGGATTATTGGTGCGTCCAAAGAGTTTATTGTTCGTTTGCAGGTCGTAAGTAAGTGCTGGAAGGTTGGTTTTTCCAATGATGATTGCTCCAGCTTTTTTCAGTTGCTCAACGATTTCAGCATCGACCTCAGAAATGTTGTTTCGAAACGGCTGGAATCCCGCTGTTGTGGGCAGTCCTTTTACTTCGATATTGTCCTTGATCGTTACAGGAATTCCGTGCAATAATCCGCGTATTTTCCCTTTTGAAATGTCAGAATCGGCCTGTTTCGCTGCGTTTAGGGCATTTTCCGTGTTCACCAATACTAGTGCATTGAGTATAGGGTTGAGTTCTTCCAATCGGCTAAGCGCGGCTTCCACAAGTTCAAGAGAAGTGAGTTCTCCTTTTGTTAGAAGCGCGTGAAGTTCACGAAGGGAATAGGAACAGTAATTTGACATGATGCAGTGAATATCACTCGGTAATTCTGGACAAAAGGTAAGAAATCTATCTATTCTGAGGTGGTTATTCGTGAGAATCAATCCAAATGAAACACTTTTTCTGTTGTTCCATCGCTGTACACATAGATAAGTACCTCATTCGCTTTAATGGGCGTTTCTCGTCCCAAAAGATCGACTACCTTGACCAATTTCTTGTCTTGTCCTTCGATAGTTAAGTCTTGAGTGAAGAGGGAAGGGTGGTATTTCCATACTTCCGTCAAACGTTGATCAGATTCGTCGATTCCCGTTGCGTAATACATACCGTTGTCGGTCGTGACGATCATTCCGCCTCGTCGACCGACTGAAGGCAAGCCCGGAAGCGATTGCCATGTAGTGTTCGCAAGGTCATATTGCCACAAATCGTTGTGGGAGTTGCTTAAACTGTCCAAACCAAATGCTGCGTATATTTTGGCGTTAAAGGTAAACAAAGCAGCGTGCGATCTCCCTAGTGAGGGAAAGGTGGAAATCTGTGTCCAACTATCTTGAGTCGGGTCGTATTCGAATAATTCATTGCGAAAATTCTCGTTTTCATCTTTACCGAAAAGCAAATATCCAAAATCGTTGAGTGTTGTTGCTGACGATCGCCATCTACCGCCAAAAGGCAAGTTGTTCTTTTGAATCCACGTATCTGACTGAATGCTGTACGCCCACACTTCATCAATGGCTTGGTTCAACTCCGTTTTCCCTCCGATGATGTAGGCTGTGTCGTTGAAAACCCAACAAGCCGCTCCGCTTCTCCCTTCGGCTGGAATCGGTGATCGCTCGGTCCAGATGTTGGTCGCTGGATCAAACTGCCAAACATCATTCAAAAAGTTGTTTCCATCATGTCCTCCCACGATAAATGCCATGTTGGACGACGTGAATGACGCAGCGTATTGTCTTTCTTCTCCACTTGGAAGGGAAGCTATAGAAAACCATGTCTCATTCGTGAGGTCAAATCCATAAAAATCACTCGTTGGCGCCCACCACGGTGTAAGTCCTGTACCAAAATAGGCGGTGTCTTCAATTACGAATGCTGTACCGTCATCGCGCGCAACGCCAGGGAAATCGGGGAGTTCTTGCCAGTTTTGCGCAACGCTTTCGAATGCAGATAGCAAGAATAGTACGATAAAAATAGATTTCATGAAAGTTGCGCGTTCTTACGGAGTTGATATCGTTTTAACTGCTTCATGGTCTGTTTATTGTGTCTGATAGGATCAGTTTGATTATTTCTTCTGATTGAATTCTGTATCACATTTTTTGCATCGATACACCGTTTTGAAATAGATAGGGAAAACAGAAAAAACAAAGGAAGTGATTGCAGCCACTATGCCAGCAGGATTTTTCATCGATTTAAAGCCCGAGTACAACTCAGTTGAATGACAGTTTGGACACTTAATTATTTCTTCTTGTTCATTCGTGAGGGGTGTTTCATCAATGCTCCGAAGAATCGTCAGGGCTCTTTCTCTGTCTTCTTCGTTGATTTTAAGTTTAACTCCACCAACGGCAATATTGTATAACGGGTTTAAGGTTACGATATTCTCATCGTATACAAAACATTGAATCCCTTCACTTTCCAACCGTGCTTTTACGATATGAGAAGAAATTCCGTCATTAAATGTTTTAATTGTGATCAGGTTCATTGTAAAAGAGGGATAAAATTGATCTAAAAAGTATTGATACAGTTGAATCAACAGGTGCATGTAAAATACGACTTATTCGTTGATCTGTGAATAAGAAAAGTCATCTCATCCAATCTGAATTTTTGAGTTCAAATATTCTATTTGCTTCGTTCCCTTCATCTTTTCTGTCTTTTAAATGTTGGAATCCATGTTTTTCGAGCAGGTGAATCGATCGGTTATTTTCGAAATGGGTGTAGGCTTCAATTTTGGAAAGCTGCAATTCCTTAAATCCGAAATGAATAACGGTTTGTAGGGATTCACTCATGATTCCTTTTCCTTGAAATTCTGGATGTAAATCGTATCCAATTTCAGCAATGGTGTTCTTCTCAGAAAAATTCCATAAACAGATTGTCCCGATGATGTCAGGTTCTCCCTTCAAAGCAATTCCCCATACAATGCATGTATTTTGTTTTAAATCCTCTTGCCGTTCTCGAATGAAATTGAGCACATCTGCTTGGTTCTTCGTTTTTCTATTTTCAGGACGATGGATGAATGCAGTTACGGTAGGATCAGAACGCAAGAAGAGAATGATTTCCCAGTCGGATTCTTCAACGGCTCGAAGCGTGAGGTTTTCAGTAGTTATGGTGGGAAATGGAGTGAAGTTCATGTTATTTGCCAATTAAAACATGGTAGTCCTCTGGAATTTCGACTCCCGAAAAACCATCGGTTAAACCATATATCAAACTCAAAGTAAGTACAATTCCTGTGATAAGGAGGAGGTTGGATTGCCGTTTGACGGAAAATCTTCCAAATTCCTTCTTCACTTTTGTATGGTGAATAGATGAAACGTGACCAAAAAAAGAGAAAACGGCTAAAGCGTAGTAAGGAATAAAAAACAAGTTCAACGGAAAGGTGTTGAGCCCAGCTACGCCAAAGTAATAATTGGTGTCAAGATGAAGCACATAACGACCTGTCAACACGGCGCCGACATGAATGAGCAAGAAAAAAGCGAGGTAGAGTCCCGTCCACAGTTGAAGTTTCTCATAAAAACCATTGGCTGATTTTCGCTTGGAACGAAGCAGACGTATTCCTGAAATGATCTGTACTCCAACCGCAAGTAGGAGAAGCGTTTCAATAACGGCATTTCGATAAATCGGTCTAAACGTGTCCATGAATTCGATGTGTGCTTGTGCTCCCCAAAGGCTAACAAAATGATTGACCAAGTGGATCCCGATAAAAAGCGTCAATGTTAAACCGCTGAAGTAATGGATTTGTTTCATCTTTTTTTGTGCAAAGGTCGAACTCATCCCAAAGTTTTCATTTGATCTAAATCAAATTCGTTTTTTGAGCCCTCGAATCCGACTCAATGTTTCCAGCGTGATGCCCAAATAGGAGGCAAGATGGGTAAGTGGAACTCGTTGGGTAATCGTCGGGTGCGCCTTGAGTAGATTCGTGTACTTCTGCTCGGCACTTTCAAATTGAGAAGAAGCTATTCGTTCATATTGTTTCAACATCGTTTTTGTCACGATGACTCGAATCAATCGCTCAAAATCGTGATACTTGGCTGCAAGTTGTTCAATTTCATCTCGGGAGAATTCCACTAAAATTGAGTCTTCAAGTAATTCTATCGCGTGCGGACTAGGTTCATTCTTGAAGAAACTCACAATGGAACTGATGAACTCGTTTTCGAAGGCAAACCAATCCGAAACATCTTTGCCATCTTTCAAGTAATAGGCGCGGGCAC
The DNA here is from genome assembly GCA_013373595.1 of Flavobacteriales bacterium. Taxonomy (GTDB): domain Bacteria; phylum Bacteroidota; class Bacteroidia; order Flavobacteriales_D; family Crocinitomicaceae; genus UBA4466. The sequence goes on from JABXHO010000010.1 coordinate 41,909, forward strand.
ATCCGCGGATGATGTAGAATGTTTTATCTGAAAACTGACCTTCACGAACCAGTGTCGAATTTTTTTTAAGAGACAAAATTTTTGTTGAAGCCAATACCGCCTGCTGACAATCTGCAGTGAGAGGAGAGTAGGTTTCACTGATGTGTTCTATGATTGTTTCTGGTTTCATCTTCGATTATGGGTGTGGAAATATAAAGATTAAAATTAAAATTTAGGTGTGTAGTCGAATGCTTAGATGAGCTGTTTGAAATTTTATTTGGAATAATCGTTCCAATATTGTTATGTTTGCAAACAGAACGAACGTTCCAAATAGAAAACTTTAGAAAAAATATGAGCGAATTAAAAAACAAAGTAGCCGTTATTACGGGAGGTAATAGTGGTATTGGTTATGCAACTGCTGAAGAATTGAAGAGTCGAGGGGCAATAGTGGTGATTACTGGGAGGAATTCAGAAAAGGTAGCAGCTGCGGCCTCAAACCTTCAGGTGAAAGGAGTTGTTGCCGATGTAAGTAATGTATCAGCAATCGATCATATGGTTGAGCAGGTGAAATCGGATTTTGGTAAGGTCGATATCCTGTTTGTTAATGCCGGTATATTTCAACCAGCACCAGTTGGTCAAATCACTGAAGAAATGTTCGACCATCAAATGGGAATTAATTTCAAAGGAGCTGTTTTCACCACGGAGAAGTTTCTTCCGATCCTGAATGAGGGAGCTTCTATCATTAATTTGTCTTCGGTGAATGCTTACGCAGGAATGGCAAATACGGCGGTTTATGCTGCGTCGAAAGCTGCTTTAAATGCGTATACTCGAACAGCAGCTACCGAGTTAGCGCCACGAAAAATCCGTATCAATGCGGTTAATCCAGGACCAGTGAATACTCCCATCTTCGAGAAAACAGGTATGGAAGAAGAGCAATTAAATGGTTTTGCTGAGGCAATGAAAAATCGTGTGCCACTTAAACGTTTTGGTCGACCTGAAGACATTGCCAAACTTGTAGCATTTCTCGCTTCAGATGACGCTTCCTTTATTACTGGAAGTGAGTACAATATTGATGGAGGGATAAATGTGAATCCATTGCTTTCCTAATTTTTTTACGCAATAATGGAATTATCATTCCAATTGGATAACTTTGTGGAAGCGGTTTTGCCGCTTTCACATTTTTTGTATGCCAAGAGTTAAATTATTTGATGAAAATGAGGTCCTGTGCAAGGCAATGAATTTGTTTTGGAAACAGGGATACTCGGCTACGTCAATTCAAGATTTGGTAGATCACCTAGGTATCAATAGAGCGAGTATATACGATACTTTTGGAGGAAAAGAAGCGTTGTTCTTGAAGGCTTTTGAGAATTACAAAACGTCTAGTACGGATGCCACCAGTGGTTTTCTTAAGGGACAGCCAAACGTGAAAGAAGGGTTTCGTAAACTATTTGAGATGGCAATCGACGACTCGCTCAACGATCCTGAGAAGAAGGGATGTTTTGTGGTTAATACAACAACGGAGTTGATTCCTGGCGATGAGAAAATAGAATCCTTGGTTGAGGAGAATAGAAAAACGGTAGAACGGATTTTCTATGATTATTTGAAAGAAGGAGAGGAGAGTGGACAGTTTGAAAAGGGAAAGGACTTATCTGCAATTGCCTTGCTATTGTTTACTCATTACAGCGGACTCAAAGTTGTTGCCAAGGTAAACGCCGACAGACAACTTTTGGTAAAGTCGGTAGATCAGATTCTGACATTGCTTGATTAAGGTTGCACAAAAAAATCCCTCACCAAAAGGCAAGGGATTTACGTATTATGAATTCAAGTGCAGTGAATTACTCTTTTTCAAGTGCATTCAATCGTTCTTCCAATTCGATCAATTTTTGTTTCAAGTAATCATTTTCTTCTTTCTGAGCATCGATGATCTCTTGTTGATCTTTTGTTGCTTCAATAAGGTACGGAATGAATTCCGTGTAAGAAACGTAGTGTGATCCATCTTCCGCTACTTCAACCACTTCTGGGATGATTTCTCTAACTTCTTGCGCCAAAACACCAATCGATTCTTGTGCAACATCTCCTTTTTCAATCTCTTCTTGAACCAATTTGAACTTGTAAGAATAACCGTTGATTGCTAGAATTTTCTCAAGTGAGCCTTCCAATGGTTTGATTTCTTCCTTACGGTTCTTATCGGATGCAGCTACCCAGTTTCCGGCAGTGTTTAAGTACGCATAGATAGAGTTGTTGTTGTGTGGGTTGTTATCCACAGCTCCGTCAAAACGATCTTCATCACACACATAAATAAATGCCGATGGCTGTCCGTTGTTAGAGTCACCCGGCGACCACAGTGTAATCACGTTTCCATCTCCGTACAAACCTGCTGATTCGTAATCTGTTTCTTTGGAAGCCATGATAAAATGTGCTCCACCAACACCAAAGTCTTGAGCACCTGAACCGTGATTCCAAACATTATCATTGATAATCACCATCTCGTCTCCAACCGATTCCGTCAAAGAGATTTTTCCGTTCACATCGAGTTTATTGTCCGGTGTGCTCGTTCCAATTCCTACGTTATCCGTTACGGCAGAAGACATGTTCGTTCCACTTACTGTCCAATCGTTATCTGAAGGTACAGTTACGGTGTTCCCGCCAGATATCGAAATATCAGACCCCGCAATGCTCAATGTTTGAAGCTCGTTCGTTGGATCACCATCTAGCTCAGTTGTTAAAAAACCAGCTGCAGCTACTTCTGAATCGGTAGCGAATGTTCCGTCCAAATCTTGCGAAAGCGTTCCTGCGGCATCCGTGATTTCGATGGAAGTTCCGTTCAATGTCAATCCTGTGTTCGATTCGTTGTTTGGATCGTTATCGGCATCGTCAACGTTATCAACGAGGGCCGTTCCTGCTGTAGTTGCGTGTAATGCATATGGTACACTCACCAATTGCGATGTTCCCATCACACTGTATGCTGTTCCTCCATTTAAATCAATGGATGTTTCGATGAAGTAAGGTCCGTTTGCCCAATCAATTGCAGAAAAGTTGTCGGATGTAATACCGTTTCCAATCTCGATATTCACCAAACCGTACGCGTTCGTTGTTGTAGCGAATTCCTCTGTGTATACCGCAGTTCCTGTTGGACTTCCTTGTAAAATGGCTAACTGCATGCCTACCGCTTGACCGTTCACAATGGTATTGCTGGCATCGCGCACAACAGCTTGGTATTTAAATGCTTCGGGAGATTGTGCTTGTGCCGTTGCTGCAAGCAATAATACGGCTGAAAAAGTTAAAAATATGCGTTTCATTCTAGTAGTTTTTGATAAGTTTAAATGTTTTTAATCGTTCGTTTTGCTCGTCAGAAAGTTCCAGTTGATAACTTCCAGACTCTAGGTTTTGGACATCGATCTGAGTGATCAAATCAGATAAATCGCCCATCGCTACAATGCGTCCGGTTGCATCGTACATGGCGTAGCTGACGTTTTCAAATTTGATGACTTCGACATTTAAGATGTCTGATGTAGGATTTGGATAGATGTTCGCCACGTAATCGACGTCGTGATCATCGAGTCCAATAAAATTCCAGTTCGTTTGATGAAAGCCTTGGGTAAGATTAGTACTTCCATCTGTTCCAGTGTCAATTACCACTTCTCCAATTGTAAACGATACAGAACCTGTTGCTGTCTCATAGGAATCTCCCTGAGTCGAAACAACTGTTTGTCCCACGCTTGTGAAAGAAGCTAAAATCGAACACACTACAATTGATTGTTTAATCATAAGCAGATGATTTTAAGGGTGCGTAATAGGTGCTTTTTAGAGCATTAACTACTCCAAAATTACACAAAAAAATGGCTTTTTTGTTGCTGAATTTCAAAGAGTTTGTCGACTAAGTCCTTCATTCGTTGCTATGTAAGCGTTTTTAGTCAAAAGCCACTTTGATAATCTCTTCCTTTGATGGATCTTGAAGTAATTTCAACTCCTTCGTTTCAGCATCCACAATTAAAAAGTATGATGCAAAATCTAGACACAGGTCGATGTCATGAGCGGAAAGGATGATGCATTTATCCAATTGTTCGGCTGTTTGTTTTAGAATTCCGAGGACCTTTTTCTTGTTTGAGTAATCGAGAAAAGCGGTGGGTTCATCGAGGAGAATGATCGAAGTTTTTTGTGCTACTGCTTTGGCGATAGCAACAAGTTGTCGTTCACCATCGCTAAGTTCAGACGTGAAACGATCCGACAAGTGTTCAACTCCCAAGGTCGAAATAGCGGATTGAATTTCGTTCTCGTCGATTTCATTCAGTCGACCGAGTGCATTGGTGTAGGGCGCACGTCCTGCCGAGATAAATTCACGCGACCGCACGTAATCCATGTGGGGAAAGTGGACAGGAACATAGGACATTTCCTTCGGAAGTTCCCGGGCTGTAATGTTGCCAATTGATGTTCCGTTGATGTCTATCTCACCAGATAACACGGGAATTTGTTTTGAAAGTGTCTTGAGAAAAGTTGATTTTCCTGCGCCATTCTTGCCAACCAAAATGTAAACAGTTCCACTTTTCAGTTCGATGTTTTCCGCATGAAGTAATCCATCCGAATAACCAATTCGTATGTTTTTTAACGCGATCATCTGAGTTTTCGAAGAATAAGAAGTACAACAATAGGAGCACCAATGATGGAGGTAAGTACGTTGATAGGAATCACCATGTAGTTCTCCAAGGATTGAATCAGGGCATCACAGAGCAAGACGAAGATCCCGCCGATAAATGCACTCGAAACGATCAATAGTCCGTGGTGCTGCGATTTGAGAAGGATTCGCACCAAATTGGGAACGGCCAATCCAACAAAGGCAATCGGACCGCAAAATGCTGTAATCAAGCCTGTAAGAATTGCTGTAATTGCGATAATCACAAAACGCGTTCGTTTGTAGTTCAGTCCTAGCAATCGCGCTTGATTTTGTCCTAATACAAGGAGGTTCAATGGTTTGATGAGAAAGAGTGATCCCACAATTCCGAGAATGAATACAACAGAAATGAGCGGGATTTGATCAAATTCGATGCGAGACAGGGAGCCGAGTGCCCAGAGCGTAAAGACTTTCAATTCGGAGGCATCGCTACTCACTTCAAGTAAGGAAACAATGGCGCTGGTGAAGCTTCCAAGCATAATTCCGATGAGCAACAAGGAAATTTGGGAACGGACAAGCTCCGAAAAAAGTGAAATGATCAATCCGAAAATGAGCGCCCCGATGAGCGCGTTGGTGATAATTCCAAGGTCCGACGAAAGGAATGGAATTCCCGTCATGATGCTAAATGCAACGAATAAGCTTGCTCCTGAGTTGATCCCCAAAACGTATGGACCGGCCAGTGGATTATTGAATAAGGTTTGCATTAAGAGTCCGGCTACGGAAAGCCCTGCTCCTGCAATTAATGCGGTAAACATGCGTGGAATGCGCACTTCCCGAGCAATCAGTTGCTGGGTATTGGTTTCATCAAAGTTGAATAGGGAATTCACGAGGTCACCAAACCCAATATCCAAATGTCCCGACATAAAATGAACAACGCCTGCAACGGGAAGGAGCAGAAGAAAGATGAGAAGCATCCATTTATGTCGTTGGGAAATGATCACTATTTCAATTTTTTGTAGAAATGAAGCGTGCTGTTCGGCTCTAATTTAGGGTGAAAGATATGAATGAAATCGGCCAATAGAAAATCGGGTTCGATGGCACTCATTTCCCAAAATTGATTCATTTCGTGGGAGTAACAGTAAATTCCATCTGCATACGCACCAATGAATTGTGCTTTGGGATTCATTTCTGAAAGTGTCGCCTTGTTGGAAACTCCAGGATTCAGCCAAAATTGCGTCGAACGATTATCGGCCACCACTTTTTCAATCGGGAGGAAAATACTTCCCGTTCCCTTGCTCGATTCGTAAACGTAGTTGGCGCCAGCATCTCGGAATAAAATCGCCATGTAGCTTTCTCCCGCAGGTGCCGTCCATTGATCGCTGTAAAAGTTTCCACTGATCACGCTCGGTTGATCGTTCAGGTCACGAACTTTCCATTTCAAATCTTCATAATTTGTTTTGATTTCGTTGAAGACCTTTTCTGCTTTTTCCGATTTATCGATGAGAATTCCAAGTAATTTGATCCATTCTGCACGACCCAAGGGATGTGTTTCGCGCCACTCATAATTTGGAATGCTTTGGATACCGAGCTTCCGCAATTTTCCTTCTCCATCGAATTCAGAACCGAATCCACTGTAAATGATGAGCTTCGTTGAAGATTCTACGATTTTTTCAATCGGAACATTGGATTCATCGCCAAATTGCCTGATTTTTTTGTTTTTAAATCGCTCTTTGATTATTGGCGAGTACACGTAATCGATGTTGGAAATTCCAGTAATCACATCTAAGGCATCCAACTTCGATAGCATTCCCACGGATGTTTGCGAGAGAACGGCTAAGTTTTTCATTGGTAGATGAATGACATTTTCTCCTTTTTTCGTTTGATCGTACGTCAATTCATAGGTCGATTCTACTTCATGTGAGTTCGGATCGATTAATTCTAGACGATATCCTCCTTTGATTGACTCAATGAGAAAATTATCGGCAAATTCGATAGAAACCTTGCTAGGCGTTTCGTCTTTTTTTGAAATGAGCTCTTGCTGAGACAATTCATCTTGTTTCGGTTGTTGTTTATCCTGACAGGAACTCATCAACAGCGCGCATGCAAAAAGAAAAAGCATTTGTTTCATGGAACAAAGATAACAACCATGCCTTATTTTGTGGGGTATTCTTCGTCGATGAGTTCAGAATGTTCGGTTTGAGCATTTCTTTTGTCTTTTCTCACCTCAAAAAGATGTAGGGAAGGGCTTTGGTAGCTAGAAAGTCGCACGGTTCTCAAAAACCAGTTTTATATTCTCGTTATGAATGATTTTTTAACCGAGTTTGAGTTTCTGAAGCATAAGTTCCAAATGCTTTCACGTGTAAAATAATGTTTATCCCCACAAAGATATTATCAGCTCTCTTTGTATTCACACCGATCCATTTCTACCCTGGAACTCCACACACTATCAATCAAAAAGCCCCCGAAATCGGAGGCTTTTAGTTCATTTGTCAGAAATTCTAATTTCCAACTTTATCTGCCTGCTCTTGCGCCTTTTTCATAATCGCATCGGCTTTCGTGTTTCCTTCTTGTTCAATTTTCTGTGCTTTTTTCTCAGCTTCGTCCTTCAATTTTTTCGCGGCTATTTCAGCTGCTTTTTTCTTGAGCGGATTATTTCCTGCTTCAGCAATTAGATCTGCTGCTTGCTTATCTGCTTCGGAACGAACGGCATCTGCCGCTTTCTTCGCCTGCGCTTTCACCTTGTTGGCTTCAACTTGCGCTTTGTCCATGATTTCCTTTTTCTTCGCTGCGAAATCTTCCTTGACTTCATCCACTTTATCATTAATAATTGTTGTGACGCTGTCCTTCACTGTTTCTTTCACACTGTTGATCAAATCTTCTTTGAAATCTCCCGTTGCTTTCAAGATTTGCTCCTTGAAATCAGTAGTGATTTTTGGGTTCTTGTAGAATCCTTCCACTTTTACGTTGACTGGAATCATATCAGGTAAAGAACCAACATCCAGTTTCGGGCTGAGTGCTTGTAGCTTTGACATTGCATCCTCAACCACTTTGATCATTTCAGCGGGAATTTGTTCTTTCGGAACATTGAGCGCCATGTCGTAGTTCAAGTTGCGGTCGAGTGTGCTGTACCCTGAAACTTTCGACGGAATAGAGCCCAATTTCAAATCAAATGGATCTAACTCCACCTTACCATCTTTCACCTTGAAGTTGGTGTAGAAGTTTTTCAAGGTTTGATTGTCGAATGATTTCAATTTCGTTTTGTCCGCAATCTTGTTGAAGAGGTCAAATCCTTCCAATGATATACTGCTTGAGCTGATATCTCCAATACAAGAGATAGAGGAGAGGATCGGTGCGAAGTCTGGAGTAATTCCCGTTTTCATATCGAAATCCGAAGAGATTTGTCCTTGCGCGTACTTCGTAATCGGTGCCAATTTCTCTACCGTGATGAAGTTTTGCGCCAATTCTTGAATGTCAATTTTCTTTAAGCTATACGCGAAATCTACAACAGGTTTGGTGTGGTTTTGCGTGTTGTAGCTCCCTTTGAGTCCAATAGTTCCGCCCATCGCATTCAAACTGAGATTGTCGAGTGTTGCGATTTCATTTTTTAAGCCAACGCCACCGCTGATGTTGCTTACATCGATTCCGTTGTAGCGTGCTTTTTTGATATCCGTGTTGAGTACGAAGTCAACGTTTTCTGGAATTAAAATGTACTCGGTAGCTGTGGCACTTGCAGACGTTTCTGGCGCAGGTGTTGTAGCTTCTGTTGATTCACTGGTTTCACTCGCAGGCATCAATGCATCCAAATCGAGGTAAGAACTTGAGAAGTTAAAAGCACCTTCCAATTTGTCATCGCGGAGCAAGTAGCCGAGGTAGTTTTCAATTTTTCCATCAGCTTGGAAGTCAGATTTTCCAACTTTTGCATTCATTTCTGTTAATGCTAAGTGCTCTGGAGAAAAATCGAAGCCCATCTTTTTGATGTTGACATCATCTGGAACATCTTTCGATGCATAGAGCATGTCTGAAATCGTCAAGTTTCCTTTTGCAGTAAACGCTTCATAGTCTTCTTTATCGAGATCGCTCATTTTCCCTTTTACCTCCACATCAGCATCGAGAATTCCGTCGTATTTCTCTCCTTCCGACATCGGAACAAACTCTTCCAACGTGCTCAAATCTACGTTGGCAACTATTTTAGACTGAATAAAAGGATCGCTCATCAAAGTGCGCAATGCCAAATTCCCATCGATGGTGTTTTTCCCAAAATTGGCATGAAACGATTTAACGTCTGCCGTCATTTTATTCAAATCTTCACCACCCACAAATTTAGAACCTGCATCCACTTGGATGTTACTGATGCTTCCGGGTAAGTCCGGATATTTTACTGATCCATTTTTCACGATCAATCCGAAATCCCAACCTGGCATACGTTTGTCATCCATTTGTCCTTTCACCAATCCATTGATGGTTAATTTTCCTTTGGAAACCATGCTTTCGTAACCTGATTGATAGAAGGTAGGAATCAATGAGAGTAAATCTTTGAAGCTTGTTTCTTTTGCATTTAGATTGAGGTCCATGTCATCATAGCCTTGTAACATGTTGTAGAATCCGTCCACGGAGAAACTGAAAGCATTCAGATCGATCTTATTTTCTTTGAGCGTGAATTTGGATGATTTATCCGAGAACTCCATCAACAGGTTTACATCAGCATTGGTTTTAACTTCACTTAAGTAGTCAATTCCATCATAATCAACCGACAAAGAGTCAATCGATGTTTGGGTGACAAAATCAATGACATCTGCTGTTAAATCTCCTTTTCCTGAGTGATTCAGGTTGACAAGATTCGCGTGCATGTTGTAAGAGTCATCGCTGTATTTGATTTGTCCATTTTTGATGGAGTAATCTTGTAATGACAATTTGAAATTAGAAGGTTCTTCCAATTCTTCTTCCGTTTTTACGGAGTCTGGTTTCATGATATCGTAATTGGCTTTGCCATCTTGCAAGACACGGACATCGATAATAGGTTGATCTACCTCAATGCTCTTGATCGATATTTGATCTCCAGAAACAACATCCCAGAACCCGACATGTGCTTTCAGTTCTTTGATATCCATCAAGGTAACATCCTTGAAATCATCCTTCCCTTGAAGTTTGGCACCATTCAAAACCACCGTCATTCGTGGAAAAGTACTGATAAACGTTAGGTCGAAATCTTCCAACGATAATTCAGCATTTAAGGTCTTGTTGACTTCGTCGATAACGATTTCTTTGATTTGATCTTTGAAGAAAATCGGAATAACGATCAACGCAATGATGATCAGAATGAGGGAAATTCCTGTCCATTTCAAGAATTTTTTGAGAAACTTTTTAGCCATGTGCACAATTGATTAAGTAGTACAAATTTAATCGATAAGCGATACGAGCGAACTATTTTTTGTTAAATATCCTGATATTGATTCAGCTTGAAACGTGAAACTCACTTTTTCGGCTCATCTAACAAAAATCGAGTATCGGAATCAGCTTAAATATAAAGAGTTTATTGAAAAAAAGAACACCTGAACTTCGATGTAATTCGATTTCAGGTGCTCATATTCAATTTTGCATATCATTCAATCAGTAAATCCATTGAATGATGTGCTTGAGTGATCATTACTTTCTTATTTGAAGTACTCTTAAGATTTCTTCATTTCCTTTGGATGAACAGTGTAAAAAATACATTCCGCCAGATAGGTGACTAATATCAATCGAGTATTGATTGTCATTTTTCGAAATGGTATTAACCTCCACAATTCTACCCGCATTGTCCAAAAGTTGGAATGTTGCAGGAGCATCCGTTTCCGAAATCACTTCGATCGTTTGATCAACAGGACTCGTTGCTAAAGAAAAGTTGTCTTCACGTTGGAACGTTGGGTCTCCTTGATCTAACCAGTTTGCACTCGTGCTGTAGCGTCCTTTCCAAAGAAGATCTCCTGGATCATTGAAAACAATTCCTTCATGCCAATTCGAATTAGTCACTACATAATTTCCATCATATTCGGCAGAAATGGATGTGCGAGACTTCCCTGCAAAGGCACTTTGAAGAGTATTCACCTCTTCGTACATTCCAACGGGTGTTCCTCCAGCATTGTACGTTTTCAAAAGAATATCATCTTCAGGGTTAGGCATTGTTTGCCATAAACCAGAGCATCCTCCCATGTAGAATTGACTCCAAGCAATATGAACGTTCTCACGCTCATAAGTAACAACTGGACGAGGATCGTCAGTAGGGCAAGCCATGAAGTTGTTGTTTACCAATACCATTGGATTTACAATTCCACCACCCATTGCAAAGAATGCACGGACTTCGGCCGTTCCGCTATTGTAATCCTGTGCAACTACGGTAAAGTCATCAGGGGCACCGAACCCTGCATTTGTGTTTCGTTGTCCTGCAATTCGAGGGTATTCGAATTGAGTTGCAGGGTTGAATTGCCATTGTCCCCATGGAACATGTACTCCACTTGTAATCGCTCCATATGACATTGTTTCAATCATAAGAGAACCTGATGGGTCAATGTACGTTAAGGCAACTGTTACTCCATCATCGAGAAGTACGACATCGGGTTGCGTTCCAAGAGCTATGGAAACGGCTGGTCCTGCTGCGAAACCTCCAATATTGAAAGAACATACACGAATTTTTCCACTTTGTTCCCAACACAGGATACCTTTTCCTTGACTGTTCATATCTACGTTAGGGTAGACACCTTTAGAAACATACGTAGTTGTATTTAAGTTATAGTCTGGAGCAGGGAAGAGAGTTGACAAGTAGTAATCATCAACGTAAATCTGGCCTCCATTTTCGTAGGCTACAACAAGAGCGTCTGCATTTGCATAGTAAGCCACGTCTGGGTCATTTCCTTGATTCCCGTCGGAATCGACAATTGTTGACGTAGCGCTTTCGATCCATACAATCTTGTATCCTCCAAAGCCGTCGTCGAAGGTAGCAGCTTGAACATCTACACCAGGAGCAATGGCAATCCCCGTATTTACAGGTGCCGGTGCAAAACCCATAATCGGTTTGGTTGCATTTTGAATTTGTGAGTTCCCTGAAAAGCTAAGGCCTAAAGAGAGACATCCGATAAGTAAAAGTTTTTTCACTTCCATATTGTTTGTTTTTAGGTATTACTGACATTGTATGCACAATAGCTTAAAGTCAGACATACGCGGAGAGTAGTGGGAGTGAAACTGAAATAACAATAGTCTAAATGAGCAGAGCAATTGCGTAACACGTGATTAAGTTGCGATTAAGATAATAATTCATTTTGTTTTTAGCATGTTACAGATCAGTATACTAATAATGATTAACAGTTTTAATGAATGAAGTATTCAATTTTAACAATTACTAGAATGGAACGTTTGGACAAAAAAATCCCCCAACTCATTGAGCTGGGGGATTCCAAAAAGTGTTATGCGATCTTACTCACCAACTACTTCAAAAGAGAATGTTGATTTCACATCCTTGTGAAGGTTAGCAGTCGCTTCGTATGTACCAACCTCACGGATTGGTTCATCTTTAATTTTCAATGATTTACGGTCTACATCAATTCCTTCTGCTTTCAAAGCTTCAGACAATTGAAGAGTGTTCACAGAACCAAAGATTTTTCCTTTTTCACCAACTTTAGTAACGATCTTAACAGATGTTCCTTCAAGTTTAGTTCCAAGCTCTTGCGCTTCAGCAAGAATTTTAGAGTCTTTGTGTGATTTTTGCTTCATGATTTCTTCGTGAGCTTTCTTTGCTGAGGCAGTTGCCAAAACAGCATACCCTTGAGGAATCAAGAAGTTACGACCGTATCCTGGTTTTACAGTTACCACATCGTTGGTATATCCCAGGTTGTCTACGTTTTTCTTTAAAATTACTTCCATTTTCTTTGAAATTTCGTGTTAAACTTTGGAATGATTACTTCAACATGTCAGCAACGTAAGGAAGAACAGCAATGTGACGTGCACGTTTGATTGCTTTGTTCACTTTCTTCTGGTATTTCGCAGAAGTTCCTGTGATGCGACGTGGTAAAATTTTCCCTTGTTCGTTGATTAACTTCAATAAGAAATCAGCGTCTTTGTAATCAACATATTTGATACCGCTTTTCTTGAAACGGCAGTATTTATTCTTTTTGATCTCGATGTTAATCGGATTCAAGTATCGAACATCATTTTGAGCCATGATTGTCTAATTTTGTGATTAATAATTAAGCTTCTGCTTCAGCGGATTTTTTTGATCCCATTTTTGCTCTGCGCTTTTCAGCGAATGCAAGGTGATCTTTATCCATTTTAACAGTTAAGAATCGCATAACGCGCTCATCACGACGGAATGTAACTTCCAAATCAGCAATTACAGTGCTCGGTCCTTCAAAGTTCAACATGAAGTAAAATCCTGTTGATTTTTTCTGGATAGGGTAGGCCAACTTGCGAAGTCCCCAAGATTCAGAGTGTGTTACCTTACCTCCTAATTTCTTGATTTCACCCTCGAATTTCTGCACTGCTTCCTTTGTCTGTTCATCAGACAAAACGGGAGTCAAAATGAAAACAGTTTCGTAAGAATTCATAAAAAAGTGTTTTTTTGTTATATATATTAATGTCCCAACTCTATTTAGATGGGGCGGCAAAGGTAACTAATTAATTTAAAATTCCGAATAATCGATTGAATTATTCAGTGTTAGTGCTCTTTTTCAGTCCTGCGGAATATCCAATATCGCGCATAAACTATTCCTTCACAAAAAATACCGCTTCAGCTTTAGCGTGGTTTAATTGAATGGAATATTGACCTTTCACCAGTTTTTCAACATTGATCGTTCCTTCGAGAGATAACTCACCCGAAAGGATAACTCTACCCAAAACATCCATAATTACATATTCCGTTCCAGGTTGAATATTATCTCCTTCAATAGATAATAGTGTATGAACGGGGTTCGGGAAAATAGAAATGGCAGATAGTTCACTCGTGTAAAGTCCTAAACCTGAAATTTCAACGCACGAAGTCGTATCCGTGCATCCATTTAAATTGATCGCGACCGCATAACTTCCATTAGCTGTTGGAGTGTACGATTGTCCCGTTTCATTAGTGATCGGTGAATGAGTCGTACAATCGATCCATTGATAATCGGCTGCAGCCTGATTCACTATAATTGTACCCGAAACCTCATTAATCGTAACGTCTGGCATTGGATTAACCATGACGGTTGAAGATGCCGAGTTTGCCGAACACCCGTTCAGCGTGTAGGATAAAGAATAGGAAGTTGTTGTGGGCGGAGATACGTTAATCGAACTAGTTGTTTCTCCTCCGGGATCCCAAAAATAATCACCTCCTGTAATCGAAGGAGTGGCTATTAATGTTGCTGATTCTCCTTCACAAATCGTCTCAGAATTAACCGTAACCACCGGAATCGGATTTACGTTTAAGGTTGACACAATAATGCTGTCGCATCCACTACTAGATATAAGAGTGGAGGTGTGCGATTCATTTACACTAATATTCGTTGAAACAGTTCCATCAGGATAGGTGTAATCATCACCACTACAGATGTTAATTGTCTCAGGGACTGAGTACGAAGGAAGCAGAGTGACATTTGTAATAATGATGGAGTCACAACCCAAGTTGGACGTAAGTGTACTCGTGTGTGAAGTAGTCGAATTGATGATTTCTGTTGTTCCGTCGGGATATGTTATTGATTCGCCGTTGCACAACTCGATGCTTTCACTTAGATAAAATGTTGGGTTTACAGTTACATTACTGATCGCAGGGCTACTCGTACAGCCGTCTAGGGAATAAGTAACAGAATAGGTTGTTGAAGACGTAGGTGAAACGTTGATACTCGAGGAACTATTCCCGCCAGGTGTCCACGTATATATTCCTCCTGATGAAGAAGGAGTAGCTGTGAGCGTGGTGCTTTCACCTGCACAAATGGTTGAGTTGTTCACCGAAACGGTTGGAAAAGGTGTTACGGTTACTGTACTCGTAGCGGTATTGCTACTGCACCCATTCAACGAATAATCTAGGGTGTACGAAGTTGTTGTAGATGGAGATACGACGATGGAACTACTTGTTTCTCCTCCTGGTCCCCAGATGTAATCGCCTCCTCCAATGGAAGGAGAAGCAGTTAATGTTACGTTATCTCCTTCACAAATCGTTGGATTATTTATCGTAACGGTTGGTAGTAATCCGATGGTTACATCGATGGTGCTCGTGTCACAACCAAAAGTATTACAAGCGATTAATTCGATGGTGTGTGTTCCAGCTGAAGCGAAGCAAACACTACCAGGATTTTGATTTGTAGAGCTTGCAGGACTCCCACCGGGGAACGACCACGTCCATGAAGTCGGGGAGTCTGTGCTGCTATCACTAAAGTCGATACAATCACCTGCACATGCTCCAGTTGCCGTTGAGCTAATGATAGATATAGGTGTTGACGTAGGTGCTTCGTACCATTGCGCGATGTAATTCATTGGTCCACCTTCGGCTTGAGTATAGGCACCTCCAGCGAAAAAAGTTCCATTCCACGACATGGCCGACTTCACGTATTCATCAATACCTACACCGTCAAAGCCACCGCCCATAGCACTCCATGATGTTCCGTCCCATTTGGCAATTTTATTGGCAGGAACCCCTCCAGCAGTGGTGAAATATCCTCCCGCGATTAGTTTACCATTGTATTCGTGTATCGCACGGCAGTATTCGTTTAACCCTGTTCCAAGCGGTGTCCAACTCGATCCATCATACATGGCAATCCCAGACATGTTATAATCAACTACTCCTGCATTTCCATCGATTAATTCAGGAAATTCTCCGCCCATGTAGAGGTTTCCGTCATTGGGATTCACATAAAGCACCCGAACCGTTTCGTTCACGCCTCCAACAAGATCCACCCCGAAGTTTCCTCCAATCCATGAACTCGTTGCGTCGTCCCATTTTACTAATCCATCGCTCGGTGGATTACCATCTACATTGTTAAAATCTCCTCCAACCCATAATTCGCCTTGAAAACTGGTCATGCAGCGGACATCGTTGTCAAAAGTTGATGGGCTTCCTAGTGAGACAAATTCATTTGCTGTATCATCCCATCGTACTACTCTCGAACAAGGAACGCCGTCGGCTTGGGTAAAATCTCCGCCGATGTATAAATCGCCATTGTGAACGGTACAGGTTAAGACGTCATTATTGAATCCGTTGTCTAATGCAGTCCAAGATGTTCCGTCCCAAACAGCCACGCCATTGCATCCAACACACGGTTGAAAGTTATTCCAGAAATCACCGACAACAACGAGGTTTCCATTCCAAACACAACCAGCGCGTGCAACAATTCCAACACCTCCTCCAAGATCCGACCAAGAAGTTCCATCCCATGCAGCTACACGATTGAAAGGACTGTTAAAACTTCCTAGGTTAATGAGTTTGTTATCCCATACAACCATTCCATGACTGCTATTGTTCGTGCCACCGCCAACGGATTGCCATGTTTGCGCACAAACTTGATTTGATGTCAAAGAAATAAGGGATAAAATGAGAATTGCAAGGCTATTTCGGAAGGCTTTCATTGGGAGTTTTTTGATGTAGTAGTAAACCAAAGTTAAGCAATTGACAACGAAAACTCTAACAACTTTGCATTTTAAAGTTGCGGTTAGATGGGAATTCTAAATGACTGAAGGAGGAAGTGTCTAAGGAAAAGTTGAAGAGTTCTTATTTCGCTTCTTGTAGATATCTTTTTCACATCTCAAGCTATCAATTCTCAAAGTTAGCTTGTTTAAGTTTAGGTGATTGAGAATACTTAGAAGTCACTTAGTTTGATTTTTTGAATAATGCATTTTCTTCTTCCTTAAGATTTTCGTAAATTCGCGAGACTTTCAGAAACGAAATTAATCTTAAAAAAAACAATACGCATGGTATTTGATTTAGACATGATCAAGGAAGTGTATGCTAAGTATCCTGAGCGGATAGAAGCAGCACGAAAAGCAGTAGGTAAACCACTTACGCTAGCAGAGAAAATTTTATATACTCACCTTTGGGATGGTGCTGCAACAACAGCACACGAGCGTGGGAATTCGTATGTAGACTTTGCTCCGGATCGTGTTGCTATGCAGGATGCAACAGCACAAATGGCTTTGCTTCAGTTCATGCAAGCAGGAAAAGCTCAAGTGGCAGTTCCTTCTACAGCCCACGCGGATCACTTGATTCAAGCGAGAGTGGGAGCGGACAAAGATTTGCAAGAAGGAATCAACAAGAACAACGAAGTGTTTAACTTCTTGAGTTCTGTGTGTGATAAATACGGAATTGGATTCTGGAAACCAGGAGCAGGAATTATTCACCAAGTAGTTTTAGAAAACTATGCATTCCCAGGAGGAATGATGATCGGAACGGATTCACACACAGTAAATGCTGGTGGACTCGGAATGGTTGCGATTGGTGTTGGTGGTGCTGATGCTGTTGATGTAATGGCCGGAATGCCTTGGGAATTGAAAATGCCGAAATTGATTGGTGTTAAGTTGACAGGGAAATTGAACGGATGGACGGCTCCAAAGGATGTTATTTTGAAGGTAGCTGGAATTCTGACTGTGAAAGGTGGAACTGGAGCAATCGTTGAGTACTTCGGAGAAGGAGCAGAAAGTATGTCTGCAACTGGAAAAGGAACGATCTGTAACATGGGAGCTGAAATTGGAGCTACCACTTCAACTTTCGGTTACGATGATTCAATGAGAAGATATTTGTCTGCAACAGGACGTCAAGAAGTAGTGGATGCTGCTGATAAAATCGCTGAGCACTTAACAGGTGATGCTGAAGTTTACGCGAACCCTGAAGCTTACTTCGATCAAGTAATTGAAATCAACTTAAGCGAGTTGACTCCTCACTTGAACGGACCATTTACGCCAGATTTGGCTACGCCAGTTGCTGAAATGAAAGAAAAAGCGAAAGAAAACGGTTGGCCAATTGAAATCGAATGGGCATTGATCGGTTCGTGTACAAACTCTTCATACGAAGATTTAACTCGCGCGGCTTCTATTGTTGACGATGCGATTAGCAAAGGAGTAAAAGCAAAAGCAATTTTGGGAATCAACCCGGGATCGGAGCAAGTACGTTTCACTGCAGAGCGTGATGGTTTGTTGGATACGTTTGAAAAACTTGGATCAACGAGAATCTTTACGAATGCTTGTGGACCATGTATCGGTCAATGGGACCGTGAAGGTGCTGAGAAAGAAGAGAAAAACTCAATCGTTCACTCATTTAATAGAAACTTTGCGAAACGTGCAGATGGAAACCCAAATACACATGCATTCGTAGCGTCACCAGAAATGGTTGCAGCAGTTGCATTGGCTGGGCGATTGGACTTCAATCCAATTACGGATAAGTTGACAACTGACGGTGGAGAAGAAGTATTGTTGAAAGAACCAACAGGATTCGAACTTCCTCCAAAAGGATTTGATGTTGAAGATAACGGATACCAAGCACCAGCAGAAGATGGTTCTAATGTAGAAGTAGTTGTTGCACCAGATTCACAACGTCTACAATTGTTGACACCTTTCGAGCCTTGGGATGGAAAGAACATCACTGGAGCGAAGTTGTTGATCAAAGCATTCGGAAAATGTACAACGGATCACATTTCTATGGCTGGACCATGGTTGCGTTACCGTGGACACCTAGATAACATTTCAAACAACTGTTTGATTGGAGCAGTAAATGCATTCGGAAAAGAAACGAACAGCGTTGTGAATCAATTGACAGGAGAAAGAGGTGAGGTGCCAGCTACGGCAAGAGCATACAAAGCGGCTGGAATCCCTTCAGTTGTTGTGGGAGATCACAACTACGGAGAAGGATCTTCTCGTGAGCACGCGGCAATGGAGCCACGTCACCTTGGAGTTGTTGCAGTAATCGTTAAATCATTTGCGCGTATCCACGAAACAAACTTGAAGAAACAAGGAATGCTCGGGTTGACGTTCGCAAACGAGGCAGATTACGATAAAATCAAAGAAGATGATACATTCAACTTCATCGATTTGGAAGATTTCGCTCCGAAAAAGCAATTGACACTAGAAGTAGTTCATGCAGATGGATCGAAAGATACAGTTATGTTGAATCATACGTACAACGAAGCACAAATTGAGTGGTTCAAAGAAGGTTCAGCATTGAACTTGATCAAGAAAGAAAACGCGTAAGCGAAGAAGATCATACATGTTAAAAACGCTCGGTTCTGTTGAATCGAGCGTTTTTTGTTGATATACTGTTTGCTGGCTTTGTAGCTACTTAATAATCTCTACGCCAATTTGAAGTTCTAGATGTAAGGCGAGAATCTGCCCCATCTTTTTGAATTCCAAAAACCGATCATTTTTGTGGAATACGGCAAGTTCACGCGCGAGTTGTTGTACGTTTTCTGGAGTAGAAATCGTATCATTTCTCATGCGTCGCAATAAACTCTTGGTTTTTTGTTTGGTGGCCAAGAAACGCTTTCGCATCGCTACGCGTTCTTGACGTTTGTATTGATCCGCAGTTTCAGCAGACATTAATTCTTGTGCCAGATTCACCATAGAGATGTTATCTGTATAGAACTGAGGAAGGTAGATGTTTTTTCGTCCTTCGAATGATTGCTGATCGAAGTCCATAGCACGCAATCGATATTGAATGTTGTCGAAGTCTTGTGTAATCTCCACAACGAAGTTGTAAGCGCGCATATCACCCAATAATCGGGTAAAACAGCGTTCGTTGAACTTTACAAATTCCTTGGCGAAACGCATACGGTTTTCAATCTTCACACCTTCATGCTTTTTTAGGAATTCATCGCATGGAACACCCACAATGTGGTCCTCAATCAAGGTATCTTTGTCTACGAGAAAGGAAATTTTATCCGGAGAAAAAATATCTTCCAACTCCAAACCATACACACGAGAAGCATCTGCTTTTTTGATGTAATAGAAGTCGTAGTTGTCGTTGAGTTCATTCACAACCTTAATGCGAAAGGGTTTTGAGTTCCCGAACGTACAGAAATCAATGTTTTCAATTTTCAGGAATGGAATTTTATCTCCATCTGCCACCAACATTTCATAGATTTCAATCAATTTTTCATTCAGTCCTTCTCGATCACTCGAATTGTAGATCACTCCACGCCAAAGCGTATCATTATCATTTTTATCGAGAATAGGAATAAGATCACGGTAGCGCGTCAAATCATCGTAGGTAATCGGTAAACGAACGAGACGATCGTATTTACTAAGATGTTCCTTTAGCTGTCCATTGATCTTGTAAAATGGTTTTCGGTATTCGATGTGATTAAATTCCATGTTTTTCCTTCTAAACGTGATTTTATCAGAACAAATAACAGCATTCTATGTCTGAATTCATAATCTCACGTGTCAACAAACAGAAACAGTCGGCTAATTTTCCCGGGTTGTGCCCAGTTCATGGTGCCATCCATTTTTAAAGAATGTAAATAATTTTCGATGGCAGGATTTCGAAGTGCTTTTTGTACCCGCTTCGCTTCTTTTAAGTTGCTCAGTGGAATGTACGCCTGTAGAGATTGATTTACCTGCCAATTACCAGAAAAAATGGTAGGCTCGAATGTCTTCTTTCCAAATGCTTGCCAAACAACCTTGTGTTTCGAAAAACTGTACTTCCCCACGCCAAGTAATGCCCACCAATACCCACGATCTCGCCAAGTCTGAATCAATTTGCCTTTGCGCGCTTTTAGTTCAGACATGTTTTGTTCCAAATACGACCAAAGTAATGGGTTTTTCTGGATGGTTTGTAGTTTCAAAGGTTTTCCAGTTTTGGCGTACGGAAGAAGTACCCATTTTTTGGGAGAAGTATCCTTCGAATTAAAATTGTCAGACACGATCAAAGGAAATACAAATTCTTTAGGCAATAAATGCTTGTTGTTGAGTAAACAAGTCGTTGGGCTGACATCCTCGTAGGAATTGAAAAAGAAAATGTTGTTCGCACCACAAGTGTTGATGCCTTGTCGCGGTTTGTGTTTTCTATTTAATTGAATGGGCTTGAAACCAAAAAGTGGGGAAGTAGACTGTTTACTGAAAACGCTCAATGGTCCATTCACTGAAAGAATAGGTGATGCACGCATTTCAACCCATTCGTTTTTGATCCGACGCCAATAGGTCACGGGAAATCGTGTTTTCTTGTTTTTCTGATAATGCACAAGACCGTGACGTGTAGCAACGTTCGGGTAAACAATCGCTCCTTCGAAATCATACACTTCTTCCAATGAGAAATCAATTCCTTTTGCGCGGTAGCGTCGAAACGTATCATGGGCACCATCATTTAATAGCAAAGAAAGTGGCTGGAAAAAATAGGCGTTCCCATGTGGTTTTAGAAAGTCGGAAATGGTTTTTTGAATTACAAGTGCAGCGATGTCAACTCTAGAATTCCCCAAAAGAATCTTCTGGGTGCTTTCCACAAGCTCATATTCTATAAAAAGTGGCTTGAGCTGTTCTTTATATGTATTAGGAAGCTTGGTAAAATTCATCCAAGGTGGATTCCCGAACAGAATATCGTATTGTTTTGATGGAAGTTCGAATATGTCGCTGCAGGTAAAATTCGATTGCATATCTACCGAATAATCATCCTTGAATCGCGAAAGTGACTCGTGATATAGCTCTGTGTTGAGCTCGTTTCCAAATAAATTATGAAGAGGTAACTCGTTGATTTTCTTGCCCTGTTCAAGCCCAATTTCGACAAGCGCTGATAAGATGTTTCCATTGCCCATGGTTGGATCGAAAATGGTGGCTCCGCCGATCCATTTCTTATAAATGCCAAATGACTTGCTAGCAAAAATTGCCCAATCCTTGGGTGTGAAAATCACCCCAATTCGATAAGAGTTGGCACTGTCGGTCATTATTAGCAGAGTATGATGATCCTGCTCTTAAGATACGACTATTTATTTGTTTCTATCTGGTTTATAAGCTTTTTCAACTCTTTGGGTGTGTAGTAGATGGTTTTCTTGTAGGCTTTATAGTTCACCTTTGCTTTGGATTTGTTCAAAACATAATCTTCCCAGTCATACAATTGCCAGCCTAATCCTTTCTGAATGGTCATTCGATCGATTTCGGCTTCGAATTTTCGCTTTCCTTTTTTACTTCCATAGTTAAAGAGTCGACCTAGAATACCCCAAAAGTTCCGTTTGGAGTAATCAACTACATGATTTAATTCGTGTCCAAGAACACCAACCGCTCCGTTAAATCCTACTTGATCAATGGTGGTAACGCTGTCTCGCGTATTCGGTTTGATTCGAATCACATATTTTCGTTTCGATCTTCTTCTGAAAAGCGATCCTACCGTTGGACGTGCGTTGAGTGAGGTTTTGATATTGGCGTAGCGGAATTCAATCTTCGTGCTATCCAATTCGGGGAAGTATGAAAGCGCGGTGTAAATTTCAGTTTGAAAGGTGGGAATCACTGTTTTTTGATAGCCCATTTCTCTTTGTATGGAATCAATTCGGGAGACGCAAGTCAAACTGTCGAGTGTACGAACTTGTTCTACTTGTCCGTACGCTGAAACGAATGTAAGTATACCGAGAAGTAGGCAATATGTTTTCAGAGAAGCTTTCACGCTAGTTGTGGTAAGTTCTGAAAATCTCGATCAGGCGCTCAGGCGGAATAATGTTGTTTTTATAGTTGTGCATTTCACTCAAAACAGAGTTTGTCGCGGAAGGATGCAGCCCCATTCGAATTCCAGCACTTTTGATGTAGTCGAGTTCCTCCTCGCTAATTTCTTTGTCAACATTCATTAAGAGGATCAAACGTTGGAGTTGCAAAATGCGCTCAGCTTCAAATTTCGGAGGTTGAAATCGAATGTTTTCTTCAAAAATCTGCTTGAAATCTTCTTTTGTAACACCCATTTGAGCTGCAATCGCCAATAAAAACTGAAATTCTTGCTCTTTAAAGTGATCGTCAGATTGAGCGAGTTGAACGAGTTGTGCAAGTAATCCTAGTTTTTCGTTTTCTTCTGACATAAATGGTGTTTAGATCTGTACTTTCTCTGATGGATTCGACCATTCAAAGATAGTTTTTTTCATTGAGAGCGTTTTCCTCGAATTGCATGCACCAAAAAAGCGCCCGTTGAAAAACGAGCGCCATTTCTGATTTACAATCCGAGTTATAGATTGTGCGGATTGCCTTGCAGGCTTAGTTGTTGGTTGTTTGTATTTTTTGATAGGCTATCAGTGGGATGCTAACGATTGCTAGTCCTGCAATTCCAACGAGCAAACCGATGTTAGCTCCTGGCCAGTGCATAATTTTGAATAAAATTCCTAAAGTTGAAATGCTCGCGAATAAAGCCGTTAGGCCAATGGTTAATGTTCTCATGTCATGATATTTTATGCCATTTCTGGCGGTTCATATATCTAGAATGAGAATGCAGGAAAAAGTAACAGCGTACGATTATTTTAAGCAGAAATGAAGCCGAGAACGTGTTCGCATACCTGTTTTAATCCACTTGGAAGTTCGGATTCAGTCCATGGCTGTTTCGCTCCGAAGGTATGTTGCTCGTTTGGAATACGGACGAGTTGAGTGTCTGCCCAATCTGCAATCGCTTCTCCTTCTTCAATGCGGACAGAGACGTCATCCTCTCCATGAATTACACAAATTGGAACCTGCGTATGTTTACAGTAATATTCAATGTTGAGTCGCTGTTGATTGTGTAGGTAATCTTCGTATTGTGAATAAGAATGAGGCATTTGCTGCTGGGTACGCCCGTTCATTTTGTGGTAAACGCCTTCAGATTTCCATTTTTCCAACGCCTCTCCGGTAGGAAATCGTTTCCCGATATCGGAGATAGGAGCGAGGGCAATGATCTTTGAAACAGAAGGATGTTGCGATTGTAACAAGACCATTCCACCACCACGTGAATGACCAAGCAAAATAATTTCCTCAATATTCTTCACCTTTTCCTGTGCTAAATCGATGATTCGTTCCATGTCATGCAGTTCTTTTGAATACGAATTCTCGGAAAAGGATTGAAGATCAGGGAAGTCGATTCCATTTTCCGCTGTTCCACCGTTATGACTGATGTTGTATTTCAAGAAACCAAATCCACGTGCTACGAAGTAGCTTTCCATCAAATTCCAAGCACCCCAATCTTTGTAGCCCATGTAGCCATGACTAAAAATAATCAATTGACGATTCCAGTTTTCAGGAATGGAAAGGTCATATAAACTCACTCGTCCTGAAGCACCTGTGTACTTCATATTCGTTTCAGAAATTCTTTGCATCTCCGAAAGTTACAAAGCGGAATTTAATTTTGAAGCCTTCCAAGGTGAATAAATCCTTATCTTCGCTGCACATGAGTAGAATACTTGTTCTTTTAGTTGGAGTAATGGTTATTTTGTCGAGTTGTGATTCCGACAAGCGACACCGCTTTGTAGGTGGAGAATTAACGGTTTATTACTTTGATCAATCCGAGGCTGACGTAGCGAAGAAAGTTGCTTTTTTCTGGAAAGAAAATGACTTGTTGTCGGGTAAGCCGCAAGACTTGCAAGTGCGCAAAGTCGATGGAAGTTACATTGTTTCGATGATTGCAAAAGAGCCCAAAGAGGTGAAAAACATGCCGATTGGGGAAGTACAATTGTTGGCCCAACTCAAAAAGAAACTCTACACAGAAGTATTCAACGAAGAAGCATTTACCTTAGAAATTTGTAATAGCCGCTTTGAGGCGGTTTACACCGTAGAATAATGAAAATATCTGCATCCATATACAGTGATAAGAAACGTCCACTTGAAGAAGTAATTGAAGACTTGGTTGAGCATCAGGTAGATTTATTGCATGTCGATTGCAATGATGATTTAGGCGTATTCGATGACATTCAAACAATTAGAAAATTGTGTTCCATTCCGATTGATTTACACATCATCACGGAACAACCTTCGAAGTATTACGACCTGCTGATTGAAAATCCAGTGGAATACGTAACGTTTCAATATGAGGACTTGAAGGAACCGTTAGAAATTCCATCTCAAGTAACAGGAAAAAAAGGGATTGCGGTGATTACACCTACGCCCGTCAGCATTTTTGATGAGTATGCAGATTTCGATTTCATTCTGATCATGGCAACAATTCCCGGACAGAGTGGAGGGAAGTTCGATACGGTCAATTTTGGCAAAATCCGAACATTTAGAAATTTATACCCAGGGAAATCCATTCATGTGGATGGTGGAGTGAATGCCGAAGTGTCTTTCATTTTGAGAAACATGGGCGTAACAAGTTCTGTTTCTGGTTCCTACTTGTTCAATGCATCAAGTATTGGTCATGCGCTAATGAACTTGACGAAAAGAGAAGTTGAGTCGCATTATCGTATTTCTGATTTCATGATTCCGCTAAGCGAGAGTCCGTTTGTGAAGGAATCGGATTTGTCTTTGGAAAATGTATTGCGTTCAATTGACGCTGGAAAACTTGGGTTTACCTTGATCACCGATGAAGAGCATACATTAAAAGGATTGATTTCCAATGCAGATGTGAGAAAGGGATTATTACGCCATTTGGATGATCTAAATGAAACGAAAATCGAGTCGTTTTTGAATGAAAACCCGACGTGTATTGATGAATCAGCTTCGGTGCTAGATATGTTGCGATTAATCAAGAAAAGTCCGTTCCCAATCATGTACCTGCCTGTGATAAACGGTAATGGACATGCCGTAGGAATTGTTACTTTTGTCAACTTAATTAAAGGAGAATTATGATCTTACACCTTAAAGACAATGTCTCAGACCAAAGAGCTGGGGAAATTGCTTCAGAATTGGGAGCGTTTTCGTTCAAAAAAGAAGGAACACATGTCTTAATTACTGGAGCTTCCATGAAGGAAGTGCCTGCGCAATATGAAAACGAAGTAAGTGATAATTGGGTGTTCGATAACGATATTCAATTGGCTTCGAGAAAGTACCAGAAAGAAACGCGAGAGGTGAAAATTGGAGATGTCACCATCGGAGGAAATACAAAACAAACCATCTTAATCGGTGGACCTTGTTCGGTTGAATCGGAAGAACAAATCCGACAATCGGCTGAATTGATCAAAGGTCTCGGTTTAACTTCGCTTCGAGGAGGTTGCTACAAACCGCGTACAAGCCCTTATTCGTTTCAGGGATTAGGACTTGAAGGATTGAAACTCTTGGCGAAAATGCGCGAGGAATATGGCTTGAGTGTCGTTACGGAAGCACGCGATGCTACGCATATTGATAAAATCATCGAATATTCTGATGTTGTCCAAGTGGGAGCAAAAGCAATGTACGATCAAGGGATTTTGAGAGCTTGTGCGAAATCGAATAAGACAGTACTGATCAAACGTGGTTTTGGAACAACGTTAAAAGAGTTTGTACAAGCAGCTGAGTTTGTCCTTTCTGGAGGAAATGATCAAGTGATTTTGTGTGAGCGCGGATTACGTACGTTTGAAACAAATACGCGTTTTACACTCGATTTGTGCGGTGTAGCGTGGTTGCAAGAGCACGTCAACCTTCCAATTGTACTGGACCCAAGTCACGCAATGGGATTAGCCTACGGAGTAACACCGTTGGCAAAAGCATGTACGGCAATGGGAATCGACGGATTGTTGATTGAAGCACATCCGAATCCTAAAGTGGCGAAGTCAGATGCAGCACAGCAACTCGACCACGGTCAATTTAAAGAAATGTTGAAAGAGATTAATCCTGTGGCTGCTGCCGTTGGATACAAGATAGTATAATGAATCATCTAGAGGCAAATATCAAAGGTTTGTGCGAGAAGTTCGGCTTGAGCTATTTCGATTTTTTGAATGATCTCAACGTAGAACACGCCAAAGAACTGAGTATTTTTGATCTCGAAGCAATTGCCGACGAATACGATGTTGATTTGGAAGCATTGTTATTCAAGCCAACATTCATTTCAAGACAACTTTCGGATAAACTCGAAAAAATCAAGTTACTCATCCTCGATGTGGATGGTGTAATGACCGACGGAGGAATGTACTTCGCCGAGAGTGGTGAACAAATGAAAAAGTTCAACACAAAAGATGGAATGGCAATCATTCACCTCACGAGAAATAAGTTTCAGGTAGCGATTATCTCCTCAGGATTTAGAGGTGAAGCCGTAAAAAATAGAGCAGAAATGCTCGGAATTCAACACTGTCACGTGACGCGAGAGCCCAAGATGGATGTGCTGAATCGAATCTGTTCAGATTTAGCAATCGACTTGAGTCAAGTGGCAATGATTGGAGACGACATCAACGATTTGGAGGTGATGCGAAGCATTGGAGTTTCGTTCGCGCCAAGAAATGCCGTTTCTGTAGTAAAAAAACAGGTCGATATCGTACTCGAAAAGAGAGGTGGAGAAGGCTGCGTGAGAGAGCTCATCGATCATTATTTGTTAAAACAACCATTGGAAAAATAGTATGGAAAAAATTATCATTGGAGTCATTAGAGAGGGAAAAGTGCCACCAGATAAGCGAGTGCCATTAACTCCTGAACAATGTGTGAAACTTCAGGCCATTTATCCACATGTAAAGGTAATTGTTCAACCCAGTCCCATTCGTGCATATGCTGATCACGAGTACACAGACCTCGGGATTGAAATGAAAGAAGATTTATCAGAATGTGATATTTTGATTGGGGTAAAAGAGGTGAATATTGAAGATTTAATACCCAACAAAAAATACCTTTTCTTCTCTCACACATTCAAAAAACAACCGTATAACCGTGATTTACTTCGCGCAATTTTGGAAAAGAACATCCAGTTGATTGACTACGAAGTATTGAAGGATACAACGAATCGTCGAATCATTGGCTTCGGAAGATATGCTGGAATTGTTGGTTGTTACAATGGATTCCGGACGTATGGATTGAAGCACAACTTGTACGATTTGAAAGCTGCAAACTTGTGCGCCAATCGAAAAGAGGTAGAGGAGGAGCTGAAAAAAGTGGAGCTTCCGAATGATACACGCATTGTATTGACCGGTTTTGGTCGTGTTGGACACGGAGCACGTGAAATTTTGGAGCTGTTGCCGATCAAGGAAGTAACACCTGAAGAGTTTTTAACACAAGAATTTGATGAGCCTGTTTATGCTCACTTGGAGGTTGAAGATTACTACGCAAGAAGAGATGGAGGTGAGTTCGAAAAAAGCGAATTCTACACGCAACCTCATTTGTTTAAATCGACTTTCCCAAGATATTTATCCAAAGCGGATATGTACATTCCATGTCACTACTGGAGCGCAAAAGCCGATTTCATTTTTACACGTGAAGACTTGAAAGCGGACGACCTTCGTTTGTCGGTTGTAGCGGATATCAGTTGTGATATTGATGGTCCTGTAGCGTGTACGATTCGTCCAAGTAAAATTGCCGATCCAATTTATGGATACGATCCAGCTACGGAAAAGGAAACTGATTTCATGAATGAAAACGCGATTGCAGTAATGGCTGTGGATAATCTTCCATGTGAATTGCCGTTGGATGCATCCGATCATTTTGGAAGTGAATTGATCAAGGAAGTGTTCCCAGCTTTACTCAAGGACGATAAAGATAAAATTATTGAGCGCGGATCGGAAACAAACCTCGACGGAGAGCTAACTTCTTATTTTAGCTATCTTGAGGCCTATGTTGAAGGAAAAGAATAACAATGGAAAAAGGAAATAAGAAGATTATCAGAGGATGGGTGTTCTACGATTGGGCGAATTCCGTCTACAATCTGGTAATTTCTTCGGCAATTTTTCCGATTTTCTTTGAGTCCATGACCCGAAAGGCTTACATCGTTCGCAGAGCGGAAGAGCTAGGGATAAGTGAGGATAAAGTGGTTGCTCGAACGGAAGATATTACTTCATTTTTCTTTGGTTTTGAGATGTCGAGTGCCGTGTTGTATTCGTACGTTTTATCAGCTTCGTTTTTAGTCGTTTCTATTTTGTCTCCAATCCTTTCTGGAATTGCCGATTATTCGGGTATGAAGAAATTCTTCATGCAGCTGTTTTGTTATATCGGAGCGGCTTCATGTGTCGGGTTGGCATTTTTTGACCCTGGAAATATGGAGTTAAGCATGACGCCCTTCTTCTTGGCAAGTATTGGATTCTGGGGAAGTTTGGTCTTCTATAATTCGTTCTTACCTGAAATTGCAGAGCGAAAAGACCACGACCGTATTTCAGCAAGAGGTTTCTCAATGGGATATATCGGGAGTATGGTTCTGCTCATCATCTGTTTGGTGTGGATTCAAGTTTTCCATGGTGACCCAAGATATGCATTCGCATTAGTAGGGATTTGGTGGGTTGGATTTAGCCAAATTACGTATCGCGTATTACCGAAAAATGTCTACAATAAGAAGGTAGACAAAGGTATTATCAAGAAAGGACTGTTAGAGTTGAAGATGGTTTTTAAGGAGTTCAAAAAGATCAAGGAACTCAAACGCTACATTGCTTCATTCTTCTTTTTCAATACAGGTGTGCAAACCGTAATGCTAATGGCAACCTTGTACGCATCTCGAGAAATATTTCAAATTCCACCAGCGTTGAAGGTAACGATGACACAAGCAGAAATCGATGCTCATGATGCTGAAGCGGGAACGGGATTGATTGTCGCGATTTTACTCATTCAGATTTTAGGTGCAATAGGAGCCTTCTTGATCTCTCGTTTATCCGAAAAAATTGGAAACTTAAAAGCATTAACAATCGTTGTATTCTTCTGGATTCCATTGTGCATTTTTGCCTATTTCATCCCCGTAGGAGGACATCTTCAATTCTACTTCCTAGCTTCAGGTGTTGGGGTAGTAATGGGAGGAGTACAGTCATTGAGTCGTTCTACGTACGCCAAACTCTTACCGGATACGCAAGACCACGCCAGTTACTTCTCATTTTACGATGTAACAGAAAAAA
>JABXHO010000163.1 GCA_013373595.1 Flavobacteriales bacterium
GAAAGCGCATCCAATTTCATTGGAGGCCAAGCCAAGGTGAAAAAGAATGGTAAAGTGATCTACATCGATGAAAAAGGTCAGGCAAAATTACCAGCTACGTATGAAGGTGTCGGATATTACAAAGAAGGTTTGGCTTGGGCACGAAAGGGAGATAAATGGGGCTTTATCGATACGGCAGGAAAAGTCGTGATTCCATTTACATACAAGAAAGTGGGCGACTTCCATCAAGGACGCGCATGGGTATGGAAAGGCGATAAGTGGGGACACATAGATCGAACCGGAAAAGTAACGACTCCGATTATTTACGATAAAGCAACCAGATTTAGTTCTCAGTACACGGGAGATTCCCTATTTGCAAGCGTTACGCTCAACGGAAAATATGGCAAAGTGGGCATCAATGGTAATTTGGTTATTCCCTGCGAATACATTGGAATTGATCATTTCAGTGAAGGAATGGCAAAAGTGCGAAAACAAGGAGATGGAGCCAGACCGTTTGGTTTTGTAAATTACTCTGGAGAATTGGTGATTCCATGTATTTACGAAAAAGCAGAAAGATTTAAGAAAGGGAAATCGGTAACAACCGTGTTTAAGGATGGTCGTTGGGGACTGGTGAATAAAGAAGGAAAAATGCTTCTTCCGTGTAAATACTATAGTATTTCCGAAAAAGATGCGGATACTTACCTCGTGTGGGATGGTACCGAACGTTTTGTGGTAGATGAGAAAGGAAACCGTGTTGAAGAATAGGAATAGGAGAAAATTTTACTTTCCGGCCAATAATTCCTTCAACTCTTTCTCCGCGTGTTCAATCGTGTTCAAGATTTCTTCCTTTTGACCTTCCTTTTGTACTTCAACAGACGCAGAAACTTCTTTTCCATCACAATCGTTTCTCGCTTCAAGCATGCGAATGATTTCACCATCGGTGTTGTAGTATATGCGGTATTCGTAGCCGCAACCCTCAGCTCCTCCACTTGTGTAGACAAAAAAGCGTTTGCCTTCATGATAATAAAAAGAGGTCGTTTCGCCCCACTCATAACCGTTCAGCTCGATTTGCTCGTATTTCAAGTCATCTTCTAATTGACACGATTTTGCCTTGTTGGTCATGGGAAACCCTTCCTCCATGATGTCATAGTTAATGACCGTTTTGGACTTATTGATGCAGTTTTTATTCTGATTCGGCGAGGCTTGAATCTGGGCATACAACTGTTTGATTTCATCAATGCGTTCACCAACTGTTTGTGAACCTTCGCGAACATTTTCTGGAGAAAGGTCGAGATCTTCTATCTCATCCGAAAGCTCTTCTTTTATATCTTCCTTTACTTCTTCAATTGTATCATCAACAGCGTCCTGACAACCAGCAATTAAGGTAATGGCAAATAAAAATGGAGCAATTCGTTTAAGGTGTTTCATGAGGTGTCATTTTATTTTCAGTCTCTAATCTAGTGTTTTTAGAGCTGAGATAGGTGCGAAGTTCAAGGCTAAATTCAACTTTCAAATAGCAACTGCTCGAAAAAGCCGCCAATTTCCAATTCTGTATTCACAAAGTGAATTTCGTATATCCATTCCCGAGGGTTTCCATGTTGATCGGGAGCATTCATCAATTGATCATTTTCAGGATGGATGTAGTGGATGGTCTCCTCTCCAACAATTCGCTCGTGTGGAAAATTCCCGATGAGGTGTCCGCAGTGCTCGTTGCCGTATTCCCAACCATATTTTTGCGCGAGTTTCCGTGTGTAAGCATAAAATTCGGCGCCTGTAATCGACTCACGATTCGCAAGGAAATAGTCTTTTCCTTCGTGCCAAGCAGTTTCAACATCTTGCTGTAGTTTCAATTTGAGGTCATTATTCCCAATAACGTAGGTTCGACCAAAATCAGCTTCCCACTCATCGAAAACAGGACCAAAATCGAAGAAGAGAATATCGTCTTTCTGAAGGATTAAATTTTCGGGATTCGCTCGGTAAGGAAGAAGCGTGTTTTTCCCGGATCGAACGATGCGTTTGTGCCAGTATTTGCGAATACCAAACAGTTCGAAAGCGAGTTCCATTACCTCTTTGTTGAGTTCCTTCTCGGTTTTACCCGCAGCAACAATTCCGCGCAATTCAATTTCTTCGAAAAGCTGAGCCGCTTTCTTCTCCGCCTTGATGAGTTCTTGGAGTTGATTCATAGGGTGAAGATAGTCAATTTCAGCAGGGATGGAGATCGCTTACGGGTTGCAAACATCACAATACATTGGATCTTCCTCATATTTCTGATGTGGAAACGTACGTTCTTCTGTGTAACCACAAGCCGAGCATGTCCAAATACTGGCTAAGGTTGATTGGGTCGGGGAATGGCAAAGTGAGCAGGGTAAACCCGAGCGATAATCGGTGGCCCAAAACCCAGGCATGGAACATTTGGGACAGGCACTCTTCAATTTTTCGATGAGATGAAGGGTCGCTTTCTCAATTGCCTTCATGCGGGTAGGATTAAACAGGGCTCGCATGTCAGTTTCTATCCAAACGGTTTTTTGATGCTCGAAATGAGATGAAAGTAGACCGAGTAAGGTGTGAGAATCGGTGATTCCTTTGGCAATAATATGCGACGTGGATTCACTTTCTCGTATGATGACTGCGTGAGAAGGAAACCCGACGTTCTGGGTGAACTCCATCGCTTCTTCTATGGATTCAACGAGTTTCCCGTTGAAGTTCGTTTCGTGTGTGAGGTGTTTTCCAATCACTTCGAGCCCATACTTGCGATCCAAAAGCAGGACAATTTCTTCGTTTGCATTGGCGAAGGGAATGGTTGGATGTGGACCGAACGATCCTTCACTTGAAATCGCCAAATCAACACTGGATTGGCTCATGGCGAGCGCGCATTTTTTTCGAGCAGTTTTGAGTGCTGAATCTCGGCGTTTTACTTCTCCCGAAAAGGTGCCGAGCAAATCGGTATTCAATTCAGGAACGGAACAGAACACTTGAAAAGCGTCTTGAATTATGGGGGCAATCACGCGTTCCTTTTTGTGCATGGTGGCAATGACAAGATGCCGTTTATTGAGTAGTTTTTGTACCATGCATGTGTGATCTAAAATGTTCCGCTCCCGAACTGATCCAATTGGAATAAGATTTAAACGATGATGTTACGCATAAGCACGTTCTAATGCTGGCTGCTTTACTTTCACCTCGAATGAGATCGCCAGATCCATTTCACACGATGGGCAGTCATTGAAAAAGGCTTCAATTTCATTTTTCTTTTCCTGCAATGCCGCAATTCTTTCTTTCATCTCCTCGTCAGAAAGCGAGTGGTTTTTCTCCCAAGCGATGAGGTTTTGCTTTTTATAGTGAGCAATTTGCTGACTCAACAGGTTTAAGATGAGCTCCTTTGATTCTGTTTTTTTCAATCCGAATTCTTCGATGTTAAATGTATTTGCGTTCATATCAGATGTATTAGATTGTTTTTATTTCTTTTTCTTGATTTTCTTCGACTGTATCGAGTTGTTGCCATTTGCAATCACGTAAGTATCGGTGGCTAATGCGTCCTGTTTCGTCTAGCCTGAGAAGTGTGATCCAAGAATTATCGCACAAGTCGCGGATGTTTTGGTGCTTCGCAAGAATACCGTTGATGGCTTCACAAGATGATTCGATTACCACGTTCAAACGCTCTGGAAGATGTTGGAACGATGTTCCGTTGTGCACCGATTGTAGTGGAAGCCCGATGCGCAGATCGCCAGAGGCTCCCTCAAGTACGCCAATTCCTCCGGTTACATTGTGAAGCGTTTTGTTTCCTGCCCCAAGTCGTTTGTTATCGACTGTGCTTGCGAAGTACTGAAGATTGATCCAGCTTGTCACAACCATTGGAGCGGTCATGATGCTTTCCAGGATGGAGTGATCTGGATCGTGTTTTGCATCGTACGATTGTAAGAAGGATTTTCCGTGGAGGTTCATCCCAAGTGTTCGCTCACGCGGAGCGACTACAAATGTGTTGCACCCAGCAAGTCCCCACTCAGGTCGAACTTGTGACCAATCGTTTGCGCGGGCAATAATATCCTGACTCATTTTCACCGTGCTTGATGCTTCATTGAGGAGTTTCTTTGATCGCTCAACACGTGTGCGCTCGCTCGCTAATCGAATTGATCGTAAGAGGGAAGCAATGGCAGGTTTGCGATCTTCAGGTACGTATTCCTTATTGATAATCGTGATTTCATCCGTTGTAGTGTTGTGCAAACATGCAAGGAAAAGTGTTTCCTCTGGAACGTGAATGCCTTGATGTGCTAATGCGTTTCTTACATCGGAATCGTTGAGAATTTGCGCGGCAGTCATGGCGTTAATTTCACCAGAGTGTCCTCCACAAGCGCCACAATCAAGTCCTGAGGCATGTGGATTGTTTACTGAAGATGAGCCGTGTCCTGTAATCAAAACGAATGGTGCTAGTTTATCCTTGATTCCCATTCCTGTGAGCGCTCCCGCAGCCATTTCTACTTTTTGTACTAACGAGATCGCTGATAAATCAAGAATGCGCTCATGCTTGTGCTCCTCCGCCAATCCGTCAATTGAAGGGTTCGGAACAGGTCGGGTAATTCCCAGTGAGTTGAGCAACAACTTCGGCAAGAAAGTGATCCCCAGTGGACTCACATATCCGAAGGATGTCACAGCACCTGATTTAAACTTTTTCCATGCGCGATCAACCTGATGCGTAACGCGTCGTTTTTCTGCTGATTGTTGTGGGTGTGCTGAGCTTTCCTTCACTTCGGCACCAGACGGGATCAAAACAGGGCATTGATTCTTGCCCTCGGAGTGACCAAGTGGCACATAGTTGATGGGAAATCCAAAGAACCCTGCGAAGCCAATCGTTTCGATTGAGGGCGTCACAGATTCTAGGTTTCTACGGTAAACTTCCGATCGAACATCAATGCAAAAGACCATTTGAGCTTCAACTGACCTGTCTTTCTGGGGTGTTGAAACGTGATTCGCAAACGAGTCGATTAAACTACGTTGACAAGCAAAATCGTAGGCGTCTTGAAGCACAATTTCCATTTCCAGCGGTTCGTTGTGCTCCTTGCTTTGTGCATCTTCGGAATAGAGATTTTTGTACCATTGCTGCTTGATTTTTTCTCCATCGAAAGCTTCGTAGAAGTAGAAATCCCACACCAGAAGAATGGCAAGGAATGCTTCCAATCTATTCGAAGATTCCCCTTGATACAGTTGTGTATTGTAATCCAATCCAGAAATGTAAGACGACCAACCGACTGTTTTCAAGAGAAGGGCATGTAAGTACGCTTCTACGGCTTCTTCTGGAAGCTTGAGTGTTGCGATGATCTGTTCAATTGCTTCTTTATGATCACTCGGAAGTTGTTTCAGTTTTGATCGAAACTGACGAAGTCCCATGAACTCCACAGAGCGATCTACCTCGGCTTCATTCTTCCAAGATGTGTAGATACTTTCTGAGGTGCGCGTGGTATTCCAAAGTGCGATGTACTCATCGAAATAAGACGAAGCCCACAAAGAGATTCTGTCTACCGAAAAGGCGTTCCAATCTTTTCCTGTGATGTCGGAAGCAATGCCCGACAATGTAAGTTGTTTCTGAGAAGAGTGGGTTTTTGCAGTAACCATTCGCTTTGCATTCTCGGTAAACGTTTCACCATCCAAGTGATACAGCGCATTTTTTTCAAGAGCGCTATCGATATCGGCACGAAGAATGGACCCTTTTTCGATTAAATCAAGATAGAATTCCAAAGGCATTGTCAAGCGGATATCGCTTCTTTCAGCCATTTTTTTCGCTGTCTTCGCGAAGGAAGTATCCGAAAACCCGGTAAATGGATTTACGGCAACAAAGTTTTTGATGGGCCAAGCTGGAGCAATGCGCTTGCAGCTCGTTTCTATTAAATAATGCAGCGTTGATTGTTTCATGTCGTCTTATTTTAGTGAGTTTAGCGTTCTGTTTTGATTACAAGGGCGTGTACCATTCGGTCAAACAAAACATTGAAATAGAGCCCATTTTTAAAGTGAATTCCAATATTTTTTGCGAATCGGTTGTTTCTGAACCGAACAGCGTAGAGCTGCAGACCAACCGTCAAGAGGAAGAGTGAAAGCACGATGAAAATCATGGCTAAAAGGGAACCGCTTGCTTCGCGAATAACTGGAATCTGAGAATCGATTGCGGTGTGCGTTAGTTGTTCCAACAGGAAGAAGGCGTTAATTACCAGTCCGGAACCAAGCAGGAGCAGCAGAACTGATTTGAGGTTGATGTTCGCGTCGAGAGCGTTCACTTGAACGGTTACAATGCCTAAGAAAATCACTCCTGCGATCGCGAGCAGTTGTATTTCCGTTTCGGGATTGATTCCCCAGAAGTAAGCAAATAAACCAAAGAGGGCAATGGCACTGAGACTGCCCAATATCATTCGAATTGGACTTCCGCTTCGTACGAAGTTGGCTGCAAACTTTGTTTGTACTCTATCAATAATACTTCCAGAAGATAGGAAGGCATGTGCTTTATAGAATGAGTGCGCAACCAAGTGAAGCAAGGAAGCAGAGTAAACTCCGAGTCCGCTCACCATCAGTGTGAAGCCCATGTGACCAATACTCGAATAAGCCAAGGCTGTTTTGATCGATGGTTGAGTTGTTGCAGCAATGGCGCCGAAAAGTGCACTAATTGCCCCGATAGCAATCAACGTAGTGGATGCAACAACGGAGAGGTCCATGAGAAAAGCGAATCGAATGATGAGGAAAGGTCCTGCATTCAAGAGTCCAGCATGGAGCAACGCAGAAACGGGTGTTGGTGCTTCCATCACGTCAAGAAGCCATCCGTGGAAAGGGAGTTGGACAGATTTTAATGCTGCGCTGAATACGAGTAAGAGCGTGGCAATTTCTAAGGTAACGGGTATATTTTCCGAGGAGATCAATTGCAGTTGCTCAAACAAGTAACTCAAACTTCCACTCCCAAATTCGAAGTAGATGAAGGAAAAAGCTCCAAGAAGAGTAAGGTCCGCTAGACGGGCAACAATGAATTTTTTCCGTGCGGCCAACACTGCTTTTTTACGATTTGGGTAGAATCGGAGTAGCTGGTGCAGTCCAATGCTTGTTCCAACCCAAGCAACAAATAGTGTCGCGAGGTTTCCAGAGATAACCAACAGTTGCACAAAAGCAAGTGTGAAGGCCAATCGACTAAAGAATTGACGAATTCTATTCTCGCCATCCAAGTAATTTTTACTGAATCGAACCACTACAAAGCCAATAATCGAAATCATCGTGTACATGATCGTGCTGAGTGAATCAATCCGAATAGAAAGACCGAGGTTGCGAACAGAGAAAAACGAAATTTCTGCTGCTTGCTGCGTTGAAACCCAAAAGAGGGCAACTCCTGATCCTATGAGGGAAAGATAGATCGCTGACTGAACTACTCCGAATGTATTTCTAAAAGTGCTAAACCATTTTGTGGGAAGGTTAACAATAAGGAGTAAGACAATCGGAAGGAGAAAAAAGATACTTAACAGGTTAAGAGTCATCATGTTTGTCTGTTTTGTTTGGGACAAATCTATGATGAATAAGTCATAAATTTTTATTTATATTTGAAATTTAAAGCATAAAAGATTTTTATGAATTACACAATCAACCAACTTCGAATTTTCCTCAAAGTAGTAGAGAAACAAAGCGTTACGAAGGCATCGGAAGAGCTTTTCATGACGCAACCAGCGGTGTCAATTCAGCTTAAAAATTTCCAAGATCAATTCGATATTCCACTCACAGAAGTAATCGGAAGACAGCTTTACGTTACTGATTTTGGACAGGAGATTGCTGAAATTTCACGTCGAGTTTTGTCGGAAATGGATGAGCTGCAGTTCAAAACAAAAGAATATTTGGGTGTGTTAGCAGGGAAATTGAAAATCTCGTGTGCTTCAACTGGAAAATATGTGATTCCCTTTTTCCTTTCTGATTTTTTGGAAGAGCATTCCGGAATCGATTTGGCGTTGGATGTCACGAATAAAACGATGGTTGTTGAGAGCCTCAAGAAAAACGAAATTGACTTTGCCGTTGTATCGAAGCTGCCCGAAGATTTAGCCATTGAAGAGGAGTTGATCCTCGAAAATCGACTGTATTTCATGGGTACACAGGATAATTTTGACAAGAAGAAGCCACTTATTTTTCGAGAACCAGGATCGGCAACGAGACAGGAAATGGAACATTATTTTGAGGAAAAAAAGGCGAATAGAAAACGCTTGGAACTGACATCAAATGAAGCCGTGAAGCAAGCAGTAATCGCTGGACTCGGCCATTCGATTTTACCCTTAATCGGAACGCGAGGTCAACTGGAAAGGGGTGCGCTGAAAATTATTCCAAGAAAGAGATTACCCTTAACGACTGATTGGCGAATCATCTGGTTAAAAAACAAGAAGCTGTCACCAGTGGCGAAGGCCTTTTTAGAGTTTGTTCGCTTGAATAAAGAGAGCATTTTGGAAAAACACTTTGAGTGGTATTTGAAGTTTGACAAAGTGTGAGTGAATCGCGTAGGCAAAAAGAAGCTGACACGTTCACTCTTCAAAGTACGCGCTTAAGTGCCTTACTTTTTCAATAATGTCGAAATCACTTCTCCTGCATCCGTATCCAATCGAATGAAATAAACTCCAGAAGCGGCATCCAGTGAAGTTTCAATCACCTTCACATCGTAGAAGTGTTTCACGGAAATTATCTGCCCCAGGCTGTTTGTTACTTCTAACCACACTTCCTTCTGGGTTTCACCAAACTCAATAAAATACGCATTCGTAATTGGATTTGGGTAAATCGAAACACGACCATCATTGAAAATATCGTTAACGCCAATCGTGTTGATTGCAACACAACTCGATGTGTCTGAACAGTTATCATTATCTGTAATGACAACGGCATACGCTCCGATGGCAGTCGCCGTGAAAGACTGGTTGGTAGCTCCAGAAATTGGAGAATTATCCGAACAATCGATCCATTGATAGCTCACTCCAGATTGATCTGCCGTGATGGTTGCTCCAGACAAAGAGGTGGTCGCATTCGCAGAATTGATCGTTAAATTCAGCGTTACAATAGAATCGCAACCTGTTGCATTTGTTAAAGTATGGGTTGCCGACGAGTTGGATGAGGTATAGGTATTTCCATCAATCCATGTATACGAATCACAGGCTGAGACCACATCCGTTCCCGATGATGGAACACATCCGATCCAAACAGGATAATCTTCTACTTCTCCCAAAGCGGGTCCGCAAGGGTCAATTTCGGTTGAGAACCAATAACCCAGACGTGTTCTCAAGACAAGCGTGTCTTGCACAACAGCATTCGAGGGAACCGTAAAGTTCGCTGTTACGTTGTTCGTTCCAGCATCAATTTGGTAGATGATTTCTTCGCTCGTATCAAAGGTGGCATCTTTATTAAAGTCAATCCAAGCTGCATAATCGTTTTGAGACCAACTCGTTGAACCTGTCATGCTGATTGAATACGTGTTCCCGGGTAACAAGAACACAGGCTGATTTCCGTAATACGTGTAAGAATCGTTTCCAGTACTATTATTCACGTTTGCAATGGTAACATTTGTTATGCGCAAGTTCGAACCATCATTTGTTCCGTTTGCCGAACAATATTCAAATGGTTTGACGGTGTACATAAACTTGTAGGTTTCGGTCGTATCACCAGCAGATCCAACAGCGAAAACTTTGAAGAACATTTTGGTTCCCGCAGGATAATCAGGCAATGCCGTACTGGAAATCCAATCATTACCCGACACATTGTTCATCGGAATAAGGTTTCCAAAAGTTGGCGCATTAATCGACCATTCCACATACACACTCGAAAGGGTATTCGTGTACTCAATTGTAGCCGAAACAAATTGATCGACGTTTTCTTTCGGTGCTTCTAACGTTGGTGGATTGCTAATACTCGTGTGGGTGATAGCCGGATAGTTTAGTCTTCCGTCGAGTGCATACTCCCATAATCCGCGACCCCATGTTGTAGCGCGAAGCGTGTTAGATCCCCACATTACTTCCATTTCTCGAATAGATGTGTTTGGCAAATCGGTATTGTATAAGGTCCATGTAACATCCGACATGGCTTTTTTGTAAATACCAATCTCAGTTCCAAGATAGATGGTAGAGGCATTTGTGTGGTCAATCACGGCTGAACGCACGGGCATATTCCCCAAATTGTACGTAATGTTTTGCCAGTTGGCTCCGAGGTCGTGTGTGATAAACACTTTGGAGTTATCGTTTTGGTAGCGTCCGTAGGTAACAACAATTGTGTTATCGTCATTTGGATCGAACACGACATCCGTAATCGAGTAGTTCGGTAAATTATTTTTGATGCTGGACCAAGTTACACCACCATCATCGGAAAGCTCGATACTTGAATTTCTAACAGCGATAATGAGATCAGAGTTGTTTTCTGCAATCGTGGCAAACTGTATCGTACTTGAAAATGAGGGAGAACCCACATTCGTATAAGTTGATCCGAAATCATCGCTTCTGTGTACATTTTCTCCGAGAGAATAAACGCGCATGTGGTCGTTCGGATCGTAAAAAATCGGTGCGATCCAGTAGCCTGTTTGTCCCGAAGGAGTAACTCCACCATTCGATTGACCAGCATTAAAGGTTCGTCTTCGCCCTCCATTTTGAAGACTTCCAATCATCCAATCATCGTTCAGCGGATGAATGAAACCCTCCATTCC
Organism: Flavobacteriales bacterium; assembly: GCA_013373595.1. GTDB lineage: Bacteria > Bacteroidota > Bacteroidia > Flavobacteriales_D > Crocinitomicaceae > UBA4466. Next base: position 10,655 of record JABXHO010000163.1, read on the forward strand.
GTCAGCGCCGTACATTTCGACCCATCCGTTTTCCGTATTGATACTCGTTCCATTATCCTGCGAACCACAAATTGTTCTGTAGTGGTTGGACTGACTCACTCCCAGGTTATAGTTCATTCGAATCCCAATGTCTTCACTGAGGATATTCCAATTTGTTCCGTTGTCGGCACTACTCACAAGGAAACCATCTGTTACGGCGTAAAAAACACCGTTGATGCATTCAGCGGCTTGTAAATCCGCATGGATGTAATCTGTACTGGTCGTATAGCTTATTTGATTTCCATTACCTGCACCGTTTGTATTTCCCAACGACCAATAAGTAACTTGATTGAAGTTTAGCCCGCCATCGCCGCTGGCAAAAGCATCTAGATAACCAGCGATCATTTTAGTGTCGTCAACATCACTTACCGCAAAGCCAGCATCGGAAAGCCCAGGATTACTCACTAGCGAGAAAGAACCACCACTGTTTGTAGATTTCCAGAGTCCATTATCCGACATGTAATAAACGCAATTGGGGCAAAAAGGACTTACAGCCACCGTTCCAACACCACCAGAACTTCCGGGGAGTGATACGGGAGAGAAGGACAATCCTGCATTAGTAGAAACGAAAACCGTATTCGGATCATTTTTGGCGTACGCATAAATGATGTTCGGGTTTGTCGGATGAAAATCAATGTCCACAAAGTCGTCGCCTGTTACTGGAACGGTCCAAGATGTCAGGTTGTTGTCTGATCGGTACAAACCTTCATTAGTTCCAACAAAAACGAGGTCAGGAATGGTTGGATGGTATTTAATTTTGTAAACCTGTCGGTTGCTTCCCAAGCCGCCCCAACCAAGATTCGTCGGGTTGAAATTGGTAAGAGACCACGTATTTCCACCGTCTACAGAACGGTAAATTCCGTGAGAAGTATGGTTTTGACTGTTGTTTGAATTAATCAATACAGAGTCTGGATATGTGGGAGAAACAGCAATGGTATTCACACCAGCAGCAGCTAAAAAGTCGGTAGATCCTCCTGCCCATGTTGCGCCTCCATCCAGCGATTTCCAGAAACCTCCTGTTCGCGTACCGATGTATAAGCGTTGAGCATTGTTCGGGTCAACATAAAACGAAACAATTCTTCCCATTCCGAAAGCGTAGTGTCCTGTGATTTGTCCAGGAGATGTGGGACCAAGTTCCTCCCATCCTGTCGAGAATAGCGACTTTGGACTAGCAGTGTTTGCCTGAAATTGTTCGAATTGGTTTTTTACAAAGTAAGGATCAACATTGCTTCTGTCGCCTGAAGGATAGTATTTGTATTCATTTTCGTGTTTCCAACGCTGGTAACCTTTCCACCCTGAGCCTTTTCCTTTCTCGTGTGTTTCGAAATAGAGATCTGCCGCCGCGCAGACATCATAAAAATTGATGGACATATCCTTCATCATTTCCTTGTAGTTGGATTGTGAAAACGAGAAGAGAGAAAGAGAAACGAAAAGGACGAAAACAGTGAGCTTCATAAGTTGTGTATTGAATGTGCCTAAAATACTCCTTTTGCTTCTAAGTTGAACCTTTAGCGTTGCAAGATGCGGATCATTCTTTTATTCTTATTCTGCTCACCATTGACAGTTTAATGCCTGTTTCAGTGCTTGTTCAAATTCAAACTTGCCAAAAAGAAGAGAACCTACCTCAATAATTCAGTGAGCTGCCTTTTCCGATTAACTCATTACCTTTAGCCTTCATTCAATACCATGAAACACCTTACATTTTTACTGGCACTAAGTGTGTCTTTCGCTTCGTTTTCCCAAGATCAACAGGAAATAATTGACGTGCTCGATTACAATGTTTTTCTCAGTGTATACGATGAACACGATACCATTTTAGTGAGTGAACGAGTAACACTAAAGCTTCTCCAACGAGTGGATTCATTCTATTTAGACCTTCATTCGGTTCAAGGAGGAAAGGGTATGAAGGTGCTAAGCGCGAGCTCAGGAATTGTTGCTGATGAAGAAGTGACGGTGCCATACACGCATCGAGATGATCAATTGTGGATTTCGTGCAGCACCATTCCTGTTGGAGAAAAATTTCACGTAGAGTTGTTGTTTTCTGGGATTCCAGAAACAGGATTAATTATCGGTGAAAACAAGTTTGGGAAGCGCACCTTCTTTGGAGATAATTGGCCAAATCGCGCGCACCATTGGTTTGCATGTGTTGATCACCCAGCGGACAAAGCAACAGTTAGCTTTTTTGTGACGCACCCTAAAAAGTATGATGTGATTGCTACCGGAACATATTTAAGTGAAGGAGAGTTGCCAGGTCAGCGTATGTCGAGTTATCGATCGGAGATTAATCTACCTACGAAAGTTATGGTGGTCGGTATAGCTGAGTTTGATACAGAAGTCATCAATCACGATCATTCTGAGTTGTTTGAGATGCATGCTTGGGTATACGAGGATGGTGCAGAAAATGGATTCAAAGACATGGCCGTAGCGGCAGATGTGGTGAATTACTTCGTAAAAGAAATTGGAGCCTACCCTTTCGAAAAGCTGGATCACGTTCAATCGACAACGCAGTTTGGTGGTATGGAAAACGCAGGAAATATTTTCTACGATGAAAATGCCGTAACAGGACAAGAAAAAATGGAAGCGCTGATTGCACATGAAGTAGCCCATCAATGGTTTGGAAACTCTGCGAGCGAGGCCGATTGGCAACATTTGTGGCTCAGTGAGGGGTTTGCCACTTATTTCACTGACCTCTACTGGGAAAACAAATACGGAACAGAAGCAATGAACGAACGATTGTTAAATGAGCGCAATCGCGTAATTCTGTTTTCAAAACGATATGATCATCCCGTGTTGGATACGACCTATGCATCGTTAATGGATTTGCTCAACCCAAACTCATATCAAAAAGGAGCGTGGTTCTTGCACATGTTGAGAAATGAAGTTGGCGACGCGGCGTTTTGGTCCGGCATTCGGACATACTACGAGAAGTTCAAATACGGAAATGCGACAACGAAGGATTTTGAACAAGTGATGAAGGAGGTTTCCAAGCAAGATTTGTCCGTATTCTTTCACCAATGGTTGAGGGAATCATTGCATCCAATACTCTTAATCAACAATGACCGTAAATGCGGAAAAGATTTTCTTGAAATTGAACAACAACAATCGCATGTGTTTGAATTCGATCTAGAAGTAGAAGTGTTATTTAAAGATGGTTCATCAGAACTAAGAACGCTTCACGTAAGTAAACAGAAGGAGCGATTCAAACTGAAAACAAAGAAGAAGATTTCAGGTTTCAAATATGATCCAAATGTGAAGTTGTTGTTTGAAATGGTGGAGTACTAATGTTAAAATGCAGTACGGATTAATTTAATTTACTAATTTTGACGTAATGAAAAAATGGTTTGCATATCTCACGCTCTTCGCTATTGTGCTTTTGTCGGTGCCGCGGAGTTGGGTACATGAGTGTGACCATGACCATATTGAAGCAGGAGATTCAGACAACGATCACGAAGATTGTTTCGTGTGTGACCTCAGTCTCGAGAAAGCACCGATTCCTGTTATTCACAACTTCAATTTCGCGAATTTAGGACCTATTAAGCCCGTCTTCTTTAATGTTGACGTTCCAAGTGTACCTGAATTCAACCTAGCGAAGCATCGGGGTCCCCCCACATCGTGTTAATCAGATTGTAGCAGAACCTTTTGGGTTCTAATGTCATGGAATGCCTTTATTCCATGTGATTCGATTTGTTATCATACACGAAATCAACATTTTATGAAATTTAAAGTTTTGTTTTTCCTTTTATTAGGGAAGACAGTAGCCTTTTCCCAAGATTTTTCGGGAAGGGTAATTGATCAAGATACGAAAGAAGCAATTTCGTACGCTTCTGTTTACTTCGTAGAGTTAGAAGTTGGAGCTCGCACAAGCGAAGACGGAAGTTTTACATTACAAGGAAATTTTTCCGACTCGGCATTGATTCGGGTTAGAGCCTTGGGATACAAAGATTTATATGCAAGAAAGAAAGGAGGGAATATGACCTTCGAACTTTCTGAAACACATATGAAACTGCCCGAGGTAACTGTCTCGAGCCCATTAAGTACCATCCAGAATGATAATGTGGTATTCATTGATACGCGCAAAATGAGCGACCTCAATGTGATTCCAGGTACCATAACTGAGGGGTTAACAAACATACCTGGAGTGTACCAGTCGAGTACAGGAATTGGTATTTCGAAGCCGGTTATTCGAGGGATGCAAGGTATTCGTGTGGTTACGCTGTTGAATGGTCTTCGTATTGAAAACCAACAATGGGGCGGAGACCACGGGAATGTCTTTACGTCGCTGGGAATTGGTTCAGTGGAAATTATCAAAGGTCCAGCTTCCCTGATGTTCGGTGCAGACGCACTGGGAGGAACAGCTTATTTTGTGGACGAACCCTATGCCTCTCAAAACCATCAGGAAATCTCTCTCGAAACACGTTACGAGTCGGTGACAAATGGAGTAACGTCAAGTGGAAGCTACAAGGTTTCGAAGAAAAATTGGCGTTTGAGTGCAGCGGGACTTTATTCAAATAATGCTGACTATCAACTGCCATCTGGGAAGTATGCGCTCAACTCTCGTTTCAACGAAATGGGTGGAAAGCTGGCATTTGGATATAGCAAGAATAAGTGGCTACTCAATGTGCGTTATGCTTTTGCGCGAAACCGCGTTGGTATTCCAGGACATACCCACGACTCGATTATTAACCCGCAGGAGTTTCAGGTGGTGAATCAATCGAGAGAAGAGGTGATTCCCGTACAGGTTACCAACAATCATTTTTTATCCGTCGAGAATAAGTGGTTAACAAAAAAGGGACAGGTTTCATTGCTTGTTGGACACACCTTCAACCAATTGCAAGAGTTTGAAGAAAAAGTGACCTCGCCTGCATTAAATGTGATGCTAAACAACAGTTTGTATCATTTGAAGTGGATTCGAAACCAATCACTTAGAGCATCATCGATTCGTTTTGTTGGTGGCGTTCAAGGTGGACTTCAAATTAATCAAAATGGCAAAGCATGGGAAGAAGAATTAATTCCAGATTTCAATCAGTTGGACAATGGTGTTTATGGCCTGTTCTCCTGGAAGAAGGCTCGCTGGAAAACACTTTTGGGAGCGCGTTATGATCTCAGAAATCTTTCCGTTTTTAATTCTGAACTCGCAGGAAATTTTGATAGAACATATCAAAGCTTAAATGGTTCTGCAGGTGTTGTTTACGCTGATTCCATGAATACATTCCGTGTGAATCTTTCATCTGGTTTCAGAAGTCCACACGTGTCAGAACTAGCAGCTTCGGGCGAGCATCACGGTGCGTTGCGTTATGAAATTGGAAATGTCAACCTCAAATCGGAACGTGGATCGCAAATCGATATCACCTACGAATTGAGTGGTGAGCACTTAGAGTTGGTGATCAATCCATTCTTCAATTACATTCAAAATTACATTACGATTTCACCATTGGATACAATTATTGGTGGGGTTCCTGCTTTTGAATACCTGCAGCTTTCGGAAGCACAGTTGTACGGTGGAGATGTGGGCATTCACTATCACCCGCACTTTGCGCACTGGCTGCATATCGAATCGTCGTATTCTCATCTTGTTTCGGATGATGGAAATGGTGGACATCTACCCTTAATTCCACAGAACCGCATTTCAACCTCACTTCAGTTCTTGCTAGATCAAGTTGAGTGGAAAAAGTTCAAGTTGAAAAACATCACGATTCAGCACCGCTTCTTCGATACGCAAAATCAAGTAGCGGATCTAGAAACGCGCTCCGACGCCTATCAATTGATGAATATTGGCGTTAATATGCTCGTGGATTGGGAAGCACCTCTAGAAATTGGTTTGGGTGTGAAGAACCTGTTCAATGAAGCGTACATCGATCACCTATCACGATTAAAAAACATAGGATTACAACACCCGGGAAGATCTGTTTATGTCAGACTTCGCTGGAATTTGAATATAGCAACAAACAAATAAATCAATCAATATGAAAACAAGAAACGTAGCAAAATTCGGTATGGCAGCTGTGGCATTTACAGCATTCGCATTTGTAGGATGTAAAAAGAATAAGTGTGCAGAATGTCATTACGATGATGCCAATGGAGGAGAAGTGGAAATCGGAGAGTACTGTGGAGATGATCTAGAGGAAATCGAAGGAAGTGGTTACTCTGATGGTACTACAACGTACGAGGTTCACTGCGGTGAGCACTAAATTTTAGTTGTTGGCGTGGGTTTTAAATCCGCGCCAACTGTCTTTTTGCATAGACAGAAAGATAAAACTTTTAAGCGAAGACTAGCCAAATGGACTGCTGTTATCCGATCCGAACGCTCGTCATGGTTAAAGACCCAGCGACAGGTTCGTCGTTAAAGAGAACCAATTCTTCATTATCATCTTTCAAAGCCAGCGAATAAAGTAGGGGCAAATAGTGTTCTGCTGTCGGAATGGCGAGATCAAATGCGGTTCCTTGCTTTCTGAAGTCGATCAACGATTGGTGATTGTCTGCAAGAATCCACTCCTTCATCTTTTCATTCGCTTCAATGGCCCAATCGTAGCCAAAATGTTCGTTGATTTTACTGAAATCTACACGTCTCAAGTTGTGTACCATGTTTCCACTTCCTACGATTAATACGCCTTTTTTTCGCAGACTTTTCAGTTGTTCTGCGAGTGCGTAGTGTTCAGCAGGACTTAAATTGTAATCCAAACTGAGTTGAAGAACGGGAATATTTGCATCCGGAAAAAGATGCTTGACAACAGACCATGAACCATGATCAAGTCCCCACTTGTCGTCGAGAAGAACTGTTCCCTTTGGCTCAATTAATTCAGAGAGTTCTTTTGCGAATTCAGGATGACCGGGTGCAGGATATTGCACATCGAACAATTCTTTGGGAAATCCTCCAAAATCGTGAATGGTACGTGGATTTTCCATGGCTGTGACGAAGGTCCCTTTGGTTTCCCAGTGCGCAGATACCACCAAAATCGCATTTGGCTTCTCCAAACTTTCCCCTTGTTTCTTAAATCCTTGCACAAACTCATTGTCTTCGATTGCATTCATCGGAGAACCGTGCCCAAGAAAGAGTACGGGCATTTTTTTCGTTTCTTCAAACGATTCTGCCAATCGGCCAAGTTTAGAAAGTGATGACATCATAGGAATGGATAATACGCCTAAGCCGGCAATTTTGAAAAAATCGTTGCGTTTCATTGCGTTCGAATTGAGAAGATAGGGACAAGATAATAATTACCACGGTAAATAAAGTGAAAATGTTTGCTTTTCATTTCGATATATGGACATATGTCAATATTGCAATTTCGCCATATTACGAAATAGATCACAAAAACGTAAAATTTATGCGCAGAAAACCAATCTCTCCACCAATCAACCCTTACCCAAAATAAGCTCCAGGAACAGGACTCTCGATCATGAAATTAAAGCGCGTATCGTTTGCCTTATTCCCTATACTTTTTAGCAGCTCCTTATGCTTGATATAGAAATCGAGTCGTGCATCGTCGTAGTCTGCACTTTTTGGAAGCGCGTGTATCTCTTCTGCAATTTTGGCAGGCTCTCTTTCATCGGGAACCGTTCTTTCCGTTTCATTGGTTTCTGGATTTATTTTGATGCCTCCACCGTCCCAAGGGAAAGAGTAGGTTTGACTCATGAAACCGACAATGTCAGGAGAAAAGGAAGCTGGATAGAGCCAGTTGTGGTTTAGAGCAAAGGTGAGTTGCCCGCTTCCAATTTTGCTCAACTCCGAATACGGATTGAAATCACTTGTGTTTGCAGCAACAATCATCACGTTGCTAGCATCCACACCAGCGGAATAGGTTTCACATGACTTTCCAAGATGTTTGGCAATGGCCATTCCCACAATTTGGGAGCTTCGATCTTCTAATGCATAGATACGGTCGATCGAAATAGAGCAATTACTAAGGTGCTTGTCCAGCTTGAAAATCACATCCTTGAGGGTTTCATTTCCGCCCCAAAGTGCCACGTATCTGCCCCCGGCCACAAAATCATCTGTTTCATCAAAATAATCCAAGATTACACCACCATATTGAATGAAATGCCAATCCTGTATATCGGTGCGCGGATTTTCAATGGCTTCAAAGCGTTTTAAAGACTCTTTTACTTCTTCAAGTTTTTCTCTCGGCGTTCGAATGGCTTCCTGATTCGGTTCTTGATCAAGTATTGCAGTGAGTTGATTCAATCCACTTTCAACTCCATCTGTTTCTCCAGCGAGTATTTTAAGTTTGCACCAGAACCAATAATTCCAGAAATCTGTAGTTGGATCGAAGGACTCAAGCACCGTTATCGCTTCTTTAATCTGAAACCTTCTGGCTAAAACAATTGCCAAATCGTGAACCGTGTCCGAATCATTTGGGTTGAGTTGTACCGCTTTTCGGAAAAAAGGCAAAGCAAGATTATAATGACCTTCTTGAAAGAAATGAACTCCCAGATTTTTGAAGGATTCGGCAGAATTGAAATCGTTCAGAGCATTTTTGAAAAGCTGAGCCTCCTCTTCACCACCCAAAGCATTCAAGGCTTTTATAGCGAGTTCGTAGAAAGGTTGGTAATCAACATTGGTGTCAAAGCCTCCAACGAGAGCGCCTAAACATTCCTGATAATTACCTTCATTGTACTTTTCTAAAGCACGCGTGTATTCCGCTGGACGCTCCTCATTGGGTGTCTCTTTTCGTTTGAAGATGTCAAAAATTCCCATTTAGTTTCAGTTTATTGGTTGAATAAAGGAAGGGTGGAAGCAATTTAAGAATAATGTTCTAACTTTTCGACCAACTTACTCACTTCTGGGTACCGACATGAATGGAGTTTATTCTTGTTTTTGAATTCCGCTTGCGTTGATTTGAAACTTCTTGATCTTAATTTCCGTTTTTGTCGTATCGATCGTTTCAAAGGTTTCTGGATCAATCTCTAAGGTGAAGATAGAATCTATTTCTAATAGCTCTCGAGAAGTATTGATGTAAAAATACTGTCTACTCATAAAGCCAAAATCACTTCCACAGTATCCACCGAGAAAGATTTCTTCATCTATTTTTTCTCCTTCTGAATTGTAAACAACAACGGCTGGAATAATCCAATCGGCGGGATAGGTGGTTAAAACGGAAATGAAATCATCGTTTTGTTCGATGATTCCCATGAAAGAAGATCCTTCGGGCAAGTAGTGTTGAATTTTTCGTTGAATTGAAGTGTCAGGATGCGCACAGCAATCTTCGCAGTACATTGAAAAGGGGAGTTCAACGATTGGAAGAGAGGTACACAATTGTTGGAAAGCTGTCTCTGCTTGGTCGGAAACAGGCTGGGTGTTTTTACTGATAGATGAACTTTCAACGGCACTGTTTTCGCATGAAAAAGCCAAAAACAATACCAGTAAGTAGAAAAGGCGCATCACTACTTCGCTTTGATAATGTACTGATACTTCAATAAATCTACGTTGACATCAAACTCGGTGTATCCTGCTTTTTTCAACTCTGAAATGACCAGGTCTTTTGAAATTTTGTGATCAACGGGCGGTCCAACAGGTGTTTCTTTTTTGAAAAAATCGATAATAACCAACTCTCCATTGTCTTTTGTCCCTTTTTTCACTTTGGAAAAGTAATCGGGTCTGTTTTCGATGTGATGATAAGTGTTTACGATAAGCACCATGTCGACTTCTTGATCTGATAATTTCGGTCCGTCAAAGGGAATTTTGCGCAACTCGATATTGTCAATGTTGTTTTCCTCGATACGTTTTTTCAAGGCTTTTTGAAATTCATCACTTACGTCTGCTGCGATTACATTGGCTCCTGCCGCAGCAAGTTTGACAGAAAAATAACCTGACCCTGCACCAATATCCATAATGTGCTTGCCGTTTAGATCACCCAAATAATCGACTACTTTTTCCGGCTGTTGGTATTCGTCTCGCTCTGGTGACTCGAATCGCTCAATCAATTCTTCGGTGGAAGACTGGTGCATGTATTCGTTTGCAGAGTGGGTTTCATGTCCGTGTCCATCATGATGTCCTCCGTGGTGTTCGTGCTTTTTCGCGTGATGACCGTCCATTTCGTCCTGTTTGGTTTCTTCTGAGCATGCTGAGATCAGTACTGCTGCACTCAATAATGGCAATAGGTGTTTTGGTTTCATAGAATGAAAATTGAATCTTTTTTTAAAAGTATAAAATAGATTGAGAAGGTCGAGTGATGTGGGTTACACTCAAAGTTAAACGCCTGAAGAAAAAAATGACCAGAGAGCGCAAGTTTTTCTAAAAGAGGGCTACTAACATACAAAAGTTACACTATGAAGATGATAAAAACCGCCCTTTTACTCGCGACTACTTCCTTTTGTTTTGCCTCGTTTGCGCAGATTGAAGGAGATAGCCTTTTTGCTACCGATCAAGTAATGACAATCGAATTGAATTTTAGCCAAACGGGCTACTGGGACAGCCTCGTCGATAATTATGCTACGGGAACGTACATGGCGTCCGATATGACCATCACAACCATAGATGGTACGCGTTCGTTTCCCAACATTGCTGTCCGATTCAAAGGGAATTCAACATACAATCATCCGAACGACAAGAAACCATTCAAGATTGATTTCAACAAGTACGTTTCAGGACAGAATTTTGATGGCATTAAAAAACTCAATTTGAGCAATGGATTTAAAGATCCATCGTGCATGCGTGAGAAGGTGTTTTTCGATTTCTGTCACGATGCAGGTGTCAAGGCGCCACGAACGAATTTTGCCAATTTATACATCAACGGAACTCTACTTGGTTTTTACACGGTGGTCGAGCAAATTGATGATCAGTTTTTGGATTGGGCGATTCTCGACGATGATGGAAACCTGTTCAAAGCTGGCGATAATTTTGGTGGTGGACCTGGAGGAGCATCTACACCAGCAGATTTAGTGTATTATGGCGATACAGCGGCTGACTACGCCGATCGCTACGAGTTAAAAACCAATGAAACGGCGAACGACTGGACGGATCTCATTCAACTCCTTGATTTCATCAATAACTCAACTGATGCGGAGTTTGGAAGTTTGTTTTCATCTTATTTCGAGGAACAGGAGCTATTGCGCTCGTTTGCCATCGACAATTTATTTGGGAATTTGGATAGCTACACGGGATCTGCACGGAACTATTATCTCTATCACAACAGTACGACCAACAAATGGGAATGGGTCAAGTGGGATGCCAATGAAGCCTTCGGTTCGTACGAAAATGGACAAACGACAACTACGTTGGACGTGGAGTACCACGATTCAGATCGGCCACTTTTGGAGCGCATTTTTGCTGATCCTGTTTTCAATACGGAATACAAAAATGAATTGTGTGATTTGATCAATACCTACTTCAATAATGCGTACCTCGACGAGAAAATCGATGCGCTCTACAATTTGATTCAAGCGGATGTGTATGCGGATAACAACAAAATGTTCAGCAATACGGATTTCGATAACAATATTTCAAGCGACGTAGTATTTGGTGGAGGACCTGGAGGGGGAACCATCTACGGATTGAAGTCATTCATCACCACGCGCGTCAACAACGTGACGCAACAAATTGATTGTAACTACTACAACGCGCTGGACGAAATGGATGAGGCGTCGTTCGCAATCTATCCGAATCCAGCTCGGGATTTCACAACGATTGAACTTGAAACGGAAGCGGATCGCATCGAATTGCGGAATATGATGGGGCAATTGGTGTACTCGTCAGAAGTATCAACAAGCGATGTAGCGATCAAGATTTTACTAGCGGATTTTTCAGAAGGTGTTTACTTTGTTGGTGTTTATCGGGATGGTTCCATGCTGGCTCAACAAAAGTTAGTAGTCGCGAAGTAGAAATCAATCGGTTCTTTCGGGGAAGTTTTTCTCTTTCGGTTCGATATGGATAAGTACTTGTCCCAAATTCGGAAGGTTATTTTTGAGATGGTCTTGCAGCAGGTGCGAGATGTAATGTCCTTCGGTAACGGTCATTTCTCCATCCACAACAGCGTGTAAATCAACGTGAAATTTCATTCCCGCTTTGCGGATGAAGCACTTTTCGGTGTCGAGAATTCCAGGTACTTTCATGGATTCTTCTCGAATTTCTTCCAACAGATCATCGTATAAATGCTCGTCCATGATTTCTCCGAGTGCAGGGCGGAAAATCAGGTAGCTGTTGTAGAGAATAAAGCCGGAAGCGAGCAGTGCGGCCCAGTCGTCGGCTGTTTCGAAGCCTTTTCCAAAGAAGAGCGCAACCGAAATTCCCAGAAAGGCCATGATCGACGTAATCGCATCACTTCGATGGTGCCATGCGTCGGCCTTAAGCGAAGAGCTGTTGGTTTCCTTGCTTTTTTTGATGACAATTCGATAGGAGATTTCTTTCCAAAGAATGATACTGCCCAAAACAATCAGTGTCCACGGTTTCGGAGTTTCTTGTGGCGATTGAATGTTGAGAATACTCTCGTATGCAATCACCGTAGCTGAAGTAACAAGGAATGCAACGACCAAAAAAGTGATCAGTGGTTCGATTTTCCCGTGCCCGTAAGGATGATTTTCATCGGCGGGACGTTTCGCGTACTTCAGGCCAAAGAGTACGAGCAGTGACGCAAAGATGTCAGCGGTAGACTCGATTGCATCAGCAATTAACGCGTAGGAATTTCCAAAAAAGCCGGCCAAACCCTTGATCAACGCCAAGCTAGTATTCCCAATAATACTGAAGTAAGTGGTGCGTATGGCTTTCTCTTCGTTATTCATTCCTTTTGCGGAGGGGGCATCCCTTCGAATATTTTGCGAGTTCTTTTCGGTACGAAGATACGCTTTATGGATGGTTCATCTCAGGAATTGGTAGAGACTGTTTGATCATTTATTGGATGTCACAGTATCGTTGGCACAGGGCTTTTGCACGAACTAATTTTTTCAGGTCAGAGGGAAATTTAAGCGTTTTCAGGATTGACTAAAAATATTCTTTTGAGTCGTCAATCGCGAAAGAACCTTTGTGGTGGATTACGGTTAAATCCGATTCCGAGTATGTTTCGAAACCAGTATCGTACAAGATCACGTTAAAAATATATTTTCCTTCGTTGGATGAAACCAATTCGCACTTGTTGATTACTTTATTTTTGACAACTTCGAGGTACTTTTCATCGGAGGTTGTGTTAGGTGTATTTTATTCATAGCACCCGCTGTCATCGGGGATACAAATTTTTCTTGGCAAATATTCACTGAAATCATCAAAGAACAGTTCCCCAAGCTTTAACTTGTTGTTTTCAATTTCTGTCGGAAACTGGTCACTTGAACTTAACGAGCAAACTCTTTTGGTCTTGCCATTTTCATCAAGAAAAATAATTTGGTTGTGGTTGTGACGGCCTACATAGGCTTTAACGGAATAGTGTTGAGTTAATACCAATATTTTACTTTCTCCTATTCTAAGCGTTCCGAGAAAAGTTGTTTCAGATATAGTAGAATCTTGATCTATTTCCTTTTGTACAATTCCCAGCAATTTGCCATCTACGAACCTTTTGAACTTGTAAGGATCCTCTTTGGGTTCTTTTTTGACAAGAAGGTTATCCACATATCTTGGGTTTTCGATTTCAACGATTTGATATAGTGCCCTTTCCGTTTCAAAGTAGAAGTCTTCATAATTCACTTCAAAGTAGAAATCTTCGGTTTTGTCGTATACTTCGATCATTTTCATTTCAATGAGGCTAAATTTAGAGTCAGCCGTATCCGAAACTAGAACTATCGTATCATTTTTTTTTGTCACAAATCCTTTGTCCCATTGACTAAAGCCTCCGTCATACCACTGGTGCGAAACATCTAACGAATAGCGATTTTGTGTGTCAATTTGTAAAATCAGCCACCAGTCTTTGGTCCCTAAATCATAAACACCATCCTGGCTGTACCCTAACAATGATAGTATCAGAAAGCTCAGGAATAAGATAGTATTTTGAATTTGATATGTCATCTTCTATTGCACCTAACACCTTTGTACTCGTCAAAATCACTCGTCGTGATCGTAGATCGGTCGCTTAATTCTTGTGCGAAATAATAGGTTAAAGCGTTTCTCAACCATTGCTCAGCTGCGTTTGCATTAACATCTGACTGCTTACTGTTTTGACCATTTGTGTTTTCATCGGGTGATGAGCTTTCCTCTAACTGATGACTTTGTTGTACTTTGATTTCTGGTTCTTCGACATTTTCGGAACACGCAGTTATGATCAAAATGGAAAAGAGAAAGATTTTATTCATTCGAGTCGAATTAGTGAACATCGACATGAAAGTACAGAATTTGGAACGAATCAACCCTCCTCGGTTGTTTCACCCATAGCAGTATCTGGATCTTTTACGCCTCTGGGGATTTTACTACTAACGTACAAAATGCATCGTTGTTACAATCTAAAATCAAGGTTTCACGATTAGACAGTTCAATGGACAATCTGATCTCGGGTAAATCATTCGACTTAACTTCTGCTTTTAGGATGGTTACGTCATCCTCCCATGTTTTATGCTCGATGAGCAGACCTTCAAATGCATCACAATCATTACCTGACGCATCATGGTCGTATTCGTCAATGCTGCAATAACTGCCATCGATAAACATTCTGAGCCAGGAATTATCCGTTTCTATCCAAATCAAAAACACGTTCTGACTTTCTTTATCACGGAGACTTTTCATCCTTCGTATCTTACTGCCACGGAGTGCTTTGACCTCACCTTCATAATGTTGGAATAATCGGCTCATTTTTTATTGTGCTAGGCCAAAGCTTATTGTCATAAGCAGTACAGAAAGATGCTTGTGGAGTCTGAGAATGTTCTTATCCTTCATTTGATAAATCTAATCTAACCACTTTTGGTTACCCGTGTTGGTTGTTTATAGGCCGTTCGAATGTACAAATTGAATTGATAACAACGAAGCCACGTAGTAGTTAAAGCACTTATTCGCCCTGCTGCGCAGGATTTGCAAATCCTGCGCAATTCACAAGCAAAGCTTCTCAACGCCAAATAAAAAATCCCAGTCCAAAGGAACAGGATTTTACGTTGTGAACCCGACAGGACAAAAATCGAACCAGAATTCTGAATGTGAAATTGGTGTTAATCTCTATGAATAGGTAGGTGTAGAGGTTTTAGAAAATGTTAACGAATGTTAAGGAAGGTCCTTTTTTGGTGATTTTATCTTTATCCGACAGTTCTCAAAACAGCGGTATTACTCCATATAAAGTTGAGTTAGGCGGTGAATTTCAGCTCAGTTCTACCTAACCCGTAAGGTTCTAATAGATATATATTAATCCAATAGTGCATTCCCAAAGTTAGAACGAGCATACTTTGTAGTTGATTTATCAGTTTCATTCTTGTTTGATTTTATCTTCCCAATCTTCCAAAATTGAGGTAGTAATATTCTCATACTTATTTACTACACTTTGAAGTGTTTGTTTATGCAGATTTAATTCTGCAATTTTCCTTTGTTCTTCCTTTTCCGTAGCTATTTCTATATCACTATCGGTCTCAATATCGACTATTTTTTTATCCTTTTCACTAATTTTTTCAAACTCCACTACTCGTTTTTCTCTAATTTTATTCAGTTTTATATCATATTCTGTGGGCTTACCCATAAGTTTCATCCACGTGGGCAATATTTCTAGTAGCAAAAAAACGAGAAAGATGAACCAGCGAAGGAACTGGACACCGAAGTTTGGATGTGTAAGTAAAGTCATGAACTTTGTATCAAAGCCTTGAAGATTGGCTAAAAATTCCTGTCTTTCATCCGTTTTGTTTTCAATAGTAGCGTTATCCATTTCGATTTTGGTAGCTAAACTATCGATTACATTATCGCTTTGCCGTATTTTGTCGTTAAGACTTTGTTCGTAAATCAAACGTTCACTTTTAATAATTGAATCAAGCTGAGCTATCAAAATTTCCTTTTCTCTGTAATTGTTCTTCGCTTTCCGGTATTCATCATTTTTATCTAAGTAATTACGGTATTCCCTCGATTCTTTGATTAGTACTTCTTTTTGCGTTAATTCATCAAATTCTCTAGGTATGTTTCTCCACGCCCGATTTCGTGATAAATTTGCATCTTGTACTCTTTTTTTTAAACTTGGTAGATTTTGAATTTCGTTTTCATAATCTAGTTGAGCATCTCTGAAAGTTGTCGTCTCGGGATCTTGATTCTTTGCATCATTTAGACGATCCCTGTTTTCCTTAAAGTTTAGTTGCCTACTTTGTGTTCCCTCAATGTCAATAGCCTTTTTAAGGCTTTCTTGATAAGACATCCAAGTCTTATCTGAATTTTTTTGCATCTGGTCTTCGATTTGTTCTCGAAATAAATAGTGATCTAGAGGGCTTGACATGAATAGGGCTAGAAGACTACCTAAAAATATTCGAGGAAAAAAGTACCTCCAGAATTTTGCTCTTGTGCTAATCCCGTTAATGTATACTTTGTCAATAGTTTGGATCATCATTTGATCGATAGCATATACCAATAGCCCCCAAATAAGACCAAATAGGACCACTATTGCAATGTTTCCGCCAAAATCAAAGCCGGCAAATGCTCCACAGAATGCGGCAAAAAGGAAGGTCATTAGAAATAGCAACCCTTGTCGGGAGTAATATTTATATGATGTCGGGCAATCCTCAACAATCCATACTTCAACTCCCGAAATTGACCACAATAACTTTTGAATTATATTGAAATTTTTATTCATTTTTTGATCGATTGAAAATTTGAGAAGTTTTTTTGTTAATACCCTTCAATTCTACCCTCAATACAGAAATAAGGCTCCCATAGCTCAATGAAAACAACTTGTTATACCATCGAGCATTTTTCAGCTGCCTCACAATAGAGTTGTTTTTATGAGTAGTATTCAAATTTATTTCTGGTAAGGCAATTACTAATGATGGCATTGTGGGAAATGAAATATTATCCAATTTGGGCAAAGAGTGTATAATTACTGGACAGTCCTGTCGTTCTCTAGATACTTCATTTGAAACTTCTAAAGTATAGGTGGTCGTCTTGGTTGGCGATAATTCTATTTGGCTTAATCCTGATACATCTTCCTGTAATGGCAATAACACTATTTTAGTTGCATTTGCTGCACTCCAAGACAATAAAATTTTATCAGATTCAAGAATTCTATTTTTGTTCGACCGAAAATGAATTATTCTAACTCGATCGACAATAAAGATATTGCACGTTTTACTTACAGGAGGTTGTAGGTCATTTAATGCGTAAACCGTTAATTCGCATATTACAGAACTTCTTGGAATAAATCGATGTTCATTTTTTTGTTGCGTATTTATTTCTTTATTATTGATAAATAAAGTTGAGCGTTTGCTATCTTTAGTCTTCCACGTCAGCAATACTTCCTCGTCTTTTCTTATGTGTGTTTCAGACGCATTGAACTCCAATATTTGTGGAGTTCTAACTGGTTGAATTTCTAGCGGCTTAGAAATGGCCTTATAATGTTCATTTTCAACGATTAACTGGAATTTTTGATAGCCTGAAATTTTTGTCTCGTATTCATTATTACTTATTGGGACTTCTTCACCATTTATATATGCACGTGAATAATTAATAGCTTCCCATTGAATAAGGAACGGTTGATTCTCTTCTACAAATGGTACATTTATTGAAAAATCAATAATTTTCGCGGGTTTAACTTTTTGATAGATTGAAAAATTATCTTGGGTCGAATTGTCAATGAACCAATCGTTTATTTCAGTTAAATCTGAATTTTCAATTGAATCTATGTGTCCAAGTGAATAGGAAAAAGAATCAATGATATAATCGGCAACTTCTTTGAAAAGAAAGTTTTCAGTAGCAAAAAAATATTTGAGTGTTTCTATTTTTACCTTGCTATTACTCTTCGCTACATTGTTTAGCTTGTGATGTACGTTTTCCTTAGTTGCTAATAGGATCATCTTTCTGATTAGTTTGTTGCGTATGAGATCCATTAGAATACCTTCTAATCTTGGAGTTTCTGAAAAAATAGTAGAGTCGAATGCCTCGACTATATCTTTTAGTGTCTCATGCGGTAATTTGTCGCTAGAAGGCGGAAACACAACAATTCCATTGCATCCTGAACACCTGGTAATTGCCTGATTATTTGAATGCAGACTAATAGAACAATATGAACATTCCACAGTCATTTATTCTGCTGTTAATTCCCCCACTGTTGTCCTCTGCCGGGCTGTTTTGGTCTGTCAACTCTTTCTGACATTCCTTATTCAATAAGTAATTAGCCCCCATTGTAAAAGCAACTCCCAGAAAAATACCAATGATGAGAAAGAAAAACTTATTGCTAAATAGAGTTCTCGTAGTGTTTTTGTTATTGTGCGATTCTGGTATTAAGTTAATTCCATCCACATTTAGCGCCCCTAAACTTTCTGTTTTTTCACTTACATTCGATGACGATTCAGACTGGTTTAATTTTTCTTCAACTGAAGAAAATATTCCCTTCTCGTTGGATAATTCAGCTTTCTCATTACGTTCTTTTTTTTTTTCAAGGTGAGAATTTGTTTTGGAAGCAAATTCTTCTTTATCTAGTTTTCGCTCTTCCACTGGGCCTTTCAAGTGAATTTCCGGTTGCTTATTTTGAATCGTTAAATTCTCATTTTCGGTTTTATTATTACTAGATTTCAAAATAGGCAGAACCGTTGCTATTTTTTCGGTATCAATTATCCAGGAAATTGAAACATCATCTCCACTGCCATTTTTGCTCAAATCGGGCAATGACTCGCTTAGACTTGTTTTCGCTTTTTCTATCCCTAAATTTTCTATATCCTCTAATATTGAGGTATAATACTCTGCAAGTCTATTACCCCACGAATCATCAATTCCGTCTGTTCCAAGCATAATTGCTAAGGGAAAGTCCCCTTTCCCAGAAAAAGAATATCGAAAACTTTTATATGCGTCGGAACCGCAAAGCGAAGTGGTAATATTTAAAAAGCACTCGGAATCCCATAGAATTGGTTCGTACCACCCATCATTTTTATTACAAGCCAAACATTTACCGTCACCGATTTGAAAACCAAACCAATAATCATTAGATTGCACAAAAGCCAGCAACGTGGCTCCATAAGCCTTTACAATTTCATTATTCCCCAAGAGATCCGCTTCCTCCTTTGTTGGTGGGTGCTCAGTCCAATGAGTCTCTACTTTCAGCACCCATTCATTATATATGTACTGAAATAAATGTTCAAAAACGGGATCAATATCCTTTATTGAAGGAAGTATGATTTCGAAGTTCTCTATGTCATTGTCCGAGCTTAATTGATTTGTTTTTTTTCTTACCGGCACTTTTGCCGACCTATCCTTCAATAACTCTGAAAGCCCAGATAAACCTTTAATTGCTTCTAAAGCTGTTTCACAAGCAAAGCGGGAACCAATATTACTTCGGCAATAGGTTTTGCCACCATGACCATCGCTAACTATACCGACGAATAATGAACCATCTGGTGCGGAATGGCTCAACGAATAATCTTGACAGACTATTTCTTTGTTAATATGACTATACCCTATTTCGGTTTTGTTATAAGTTGATATATTCATCATGATTGTTTTTACGGTAACTCTTATAGCAAGCCACAAGCCATGGTTGTTTTACTCGATATTCGAATAGATGATTTATTGAAATGCGGAAGCCCATTATTCCCAATCATCATCAAGCGCTTCTCCACCAGTTGCTGGAGTGATTTCTCCATCTTTAATTTCTTCTTGCATCTCATTACTTATCTCCTTTTCAATTTGTTCTTGCTTTGTTTCATTTGCAGTGTCAGTAGTTTTAGAAGCAACCGATGAGGACGTAACAGAAACACATCGAATAATTTTCTTCAATGCTTCGATATTATGAACAGTGAAAACAGATTCTTTACTTCCTGTAAATTCTTCTAGAACGCTAAGATTAGCATCGTCACCTATTGCGATGGCAATCCTTACACCTGCTTTAAACCAATTCTTTTCTCTTAAGTTCTTCAACGGTGTCTTATAGTTGTCAGTTGGCCCACCGTCAGAAAGTAGAATGAAAACAGGTGCAAATGCTCCGCTCGGACTTGACATAAATCCATCCCCTTTTGTCGTTAGCTTACTTAATAATTCTGTACATGCCGCTCCAAAATCTGTCGCCCCATCTACTGATAACGTTCTCCATGAAAAATTTTCTGCTGGTATAGGACTTGAATATGACCATTTGACGCCTGAAGAGAATTGCAAAACTGCAATTTCGACTATTGCGTCATTATTGTCTTTTGAAATTTCCCCGAGCATTGGAATTACTTCTTCTACGGCGTTATTTAACGCTCCGATTTTTGCACCTTCCATGCTGTAAGATGTGTCGACAACAAAAAATAGTACTAACTTTTTTGCTGGCAATGGGTCGTTTTTTATTGGCATAAATAATTGTTTTAAATTGTTAACCTTATTTGAATTTATATGACGATTGCTGTTGTTTCATTTGATAGAGAGATCTTTTTCCCTTTCTCTAAAATGCATACATCGCTATTTTTTATGATATCTATTTTTCCAATACTTTCAATTGACCAATCTGCATTTGAAATATTTTTCAACCCTATTTGACCAGATTTTTTATTCACCACTACTTTACCTATTTGTTTTAGAAAATTCCCAGCACTTGATATATTTGATGCGTAGAGAAATTTACCTGCTTTAATTGGGATTTTCTTACCTTTTATTTCTAAGCCAAATTGAATATTCAAAGAACTCTTGCAGAAATAACAACCTTCTTTTCTCGCAAAAGTTTCCTCTCCACAACTGCAACGCACCAATAAATCGCGAGCGCGAGATAAAATGTTAACCCATTCTGTTTCTCGGATCCTATTTTCAGGGTTTTGAATAGATTCCTTACTAAATGCGTCTATAAAAGCATTGTTTACATTTTTCGGATAAAGGTTCCACCAATTTAGTACGTTGGTATGAATGTTCTTTACTGGACGATTCGTGCTGTTTTCGGGGTCACAAATAAACACGGCATTTCGTCCGTAAACTTCCTTTTCTACTTTTGGAGTAAAACATGGATAACTTACTGCATTAGCACCTTCAAGAGGGTGATTACCATACAGTAACAAAAATAAAACGATGGACAGGGAAAAATAATCTGTTCGCTTATTGGCAGGACTATTCCCTTCAACGATTTCCGGAGCTTTAAATCGCATCATTCCCCCCATATTTGAAGATCCCAATGGACTTACATTGTCACAATCACAAATTAGAACTTCTCCATTTTTAGGGTTTATAAAAAAACCACCATCATTTAAATCATAAAAAACTAACCCGCTGGCGTGTAATTTTTTTAGAGCAATACATATTTTTATCGCAACCGTAATTTTGGTGAGAATTGGATTGTCAAATTTATTAAAATCGACAATTTGTTTCCCTTTCATAATGTCTTCATATTCTGGTGGACGCAGCTTCATTAAGTACCCAAAATACCCCTCTTTTTTTTGAGTCAGCATTTGAGGCCAAATGTAGTCGTGAGAAGGGCTGCCAATTTCAATGAGCTGTTTAATGTTATTATACATCCATTTGTCGGGAGACTTGTACCATTTCAGAGCATATTTATGACCAGATGCGTCCTTTACTTCATATACGCATCCTTGACCACCCTCTCCCAGTTGTTTTAATACGGTCATATTTACGCCAGATTGTAATTTGATATTTTCACCATTTTTTAATTTTGCCATTTTATTTCAGTTTAGAACTAGTCGAGTATGTCTTTTTGCTTTCAAATCGATTCTATTCGCGCAGCCCAATCATAAACGTCATTAATTATTTTCCGCTTGTGTTTTTCAGTTCCATTTTCGAGAAAAATAAGATAGAAATTGGGCTTTTTTAAACTTGTTGTTTCGATTCTCAATTTCAATGTTTTTATTTTGTTAATCTGCCTCTCTTTTGCAATGTGTACTGAAGCTTCAGCAGATGATTCACTCTTAAGTGATTTTAGTAATAAAAATTTACCCCAAGTTTTAACAAAGTCCTTTTTATGATAGGTATCTTGGTCAACTAGTATTTCTGTTTTTCGTACTCTGGATTTTACCAGATAAAAAGGCTTGTTTTCTTTTTCAATAACACAAATAATTCTTTGATTAAAATCAATTGCTATTGCACCACTATTATTTGCCAAAATTTGGTACAATTCTGGTTGAAAATTATTTTTGCTTCTCATCAAGCTAAGTACTTTTTTGACGTACTTTTCCGATTGGCTTTTTTTGTAAATGAAATATCCAGTGGTAATGACTATTATGATTATAATACCTATCATTTATTACAGACTTCGAAAAATAACATGTTATTTAATTCAATTTCTAAAAGCGTTTTCTATTTATTCTTTTTTGTAAATCGTTCACTTCTATGATCGATCGGGATTCATAAAAGCACTTTTTGTAGCTAAATTATGTGGGAGTGGTGGTGTATGTTTTGAATATGTTTATTATTGGTTGCCTCACGTCATACTCTATTCAAATAGACAGCGCATAAACCAATATTCGTCAATCCAAAATTATAACTCTAAATAAGTTATCGGAAATATTTTCTACTATTTCCAATAATAGGGTTATTGGAAGAAAGGTGTATGCCAAATAATTTGATGAGTTTTCTCATATTGAATAGTTTAGAAACGAAATTTACGAATTTCAAAAAATTAAACGACTGCGGAAACTACGAATAGTTGGTTCGGGATCCCGAAGTTTCTGTTGGGTGTACAGCTGTACCTAAATTACTTTGTACGATCCGATGAGACTCGAAAGAATTAAATTATTGTCAATAATAACCTGCTTTAAGGATTAGAAATTGTATCTAAATGAGATTCATTCACATTCGGAGGAGCTGTTCATAGTTATTATTATTCAATATGTAAGATTGGCTTTGAGAAAAACAAAGCGAACAAAATTAATTTAGTAGTCTAGGTCTGTCTCCCCTTACTAAAAAAACTCCCCAATCTCCTAGGCCAAGAATTCGGACGATGGTAAAAATTGCGCTAGAGATTTTGCGCAAAACAACTTTCCAAAACGAATTCTTTTTTCGCTCGATAGTATCTTGGATCTCAGTGAAGTGATCTTGAACCTTATCTATTCTAGGCAGGAATGGTGAGATTGAATTTTTCTGCATTAGCGCATGGGTATAAATTTGCTCAAGAAGTGCATAGCATTTATCCAATTCTTTTTTGGAATTTTTAGGGCTTTCGATTCTAGAATCATATCGTAACTTACTTACTTTAGTTTCCAATCGAATTATCCAAGAGTTTAATCCACTCATTATTTCTGGTCTTGAAATTATTGTTTAAGTATGCAGTAATTTACGATATTTCTCTTGGTTTTTTGACTCAAAAGTGTTAGTAATTTTAGTCTATGAGTTGTTTTCACTATCTTTTGCCTCAATTGACCACAGAAATTTGAGATGCTCCTCATTGAAAAGACTATTTTCCAATAGATTGTACTTAGTTTGTATTGTAAGATTTTTTTTTCGAGCATTTCCACTTAGTTTCGGACTCCCCATCTTTTCTAGCTCCTAGCCAAATTGAGCATTTCAAACATACCAAAATGCTCAAATTCGGATTTGACAAAGGCATAAACCCTTCGTATCTTGAATAAGGTTAAAGCAGGACGTTAAATAAAACAATCTAGAATGTAAAATACAGGATCACATATTTCACATTAAAAAACAAAACCCTCGATTTCTCGAAGGTTTCATTCCTTTTTAGTGACCCCGACAGGATTCAAACCTGTAACCCTCAGAGCCGAAATCTGATGCGCTATTCAGTTGCGCCACGGGGCCGATCGAGCAAGATTTATTGCTGATGGAAACCCAAAATTAACAGTTACCGTGAAATTACCATCAAAAACTATCACTTTGTTCAACCAAAAACCCCGAAAATCAAATATTTTTGTTTCAATGCCGTTTAAAACGCAAATATTCATAAGAATGCGATTACTACTTTCATGTATTGTACTGACTTCCTTTGCTGCTTTTAGCCAAATTGGAACAGGAGAATGGAGACTTCATATACCCGCCAAGCAAGCCTTTGATGTGGTGAAAACCAACGGTAAAGTGTTCACCGCTTTCGGAAATGGAGTATCAGAATACGACGAAAGCTCAAAAGAAGTTTCTACGTGGGATGCCGTTACAGGATTATCCGATATCACCGTTTCTTGTTTGGGACATTCAACGGTGAATGATGCTGTATTTATTGGGTATGAAAATGGAAACATTGATCGCATTCTCAATAATAAGGTGACGAATATTCCTGCCATTAAATTGGCTGAAGTACAAGGTTCTAAGCAGATATTCAAAATTGTAGAATACAATGGATACCTCTATTTCGCAACGGGATTCGGAATCGTGAAAATTGACCCTGTAAAAAGCGAAGTGCGCGATACGTATTATCCAACAAATGGAAATGCAGCAGTAATGGACGTAGCATTTAGAAATGATACGATCTTTGCCCTTACTGAAGACATGATGTATATCGGAGACATCAATAATGTTGCGTTGCCGGACCCTGCTCAATGGACGATAGATACGCGCATCCCAACGATCACTTCATCCGCTGTGCGTTATCAGGAAATGGATGTGGCACATGGTGAGTTATTTATCCTTTATGCGGCTGACACCTACGGTGAAGATTCGGTGTACCGCGTAACGCAAACAAGTATGGAGTCGGTGATCAACGAGAGTTTCACGATGCAAATCAATGGAATGGATGTGCTGGATGGAAAACTGACGATACACTACGCCGGAGGTTCTTTTATTTACAATGAATCATATGGACACGAATACGTGTTGTCGGGATATCCTTTTGGAACGACAAATGTGAACCGTATGGTGGAAGATGATGGAGAATATTGGATCGCTGATGATGGATTTGGTTCGGTACATGTATACGGCGGTTTGATTGATAACTTGGTGTTCTCGGGTCCGCCACGAGGAGAATTTTACGGGATGGATTGGTCCAGAGGAAAACTCATTGTGACCTGTGGAGCAGCAGCAGGAAATGGACCGACATTCAAAAGTAGTGGCGTTTATTCCTTCGAAGATGAAGAATGGAAGTTGTTTAACGAAGCAAATACTGAGGAATGGGCACCTGGCCGAATTTGGGATTACCTTTCGGTAGCAATTAACCCTAGAGATAAAGAGAAATTTGCCATAGGTTCATGGTCGTATACACCTTTAACGATCTTTGATGAGGCAAACGGTACGGCTGATACCTTAACACCATACAATTCGGCATTGGAGCCAACCAACGTCGGAATAGGATCTTCGTTGATTACAGGTCTCGAATATGATCTGCAAGGAAATTTATGGATTCTCAATGGTGGAACAAACGAACCCCTAAAAGTATACACAGCTGATGGCGATTGGCAAGTATTCGACCTTGGTTCTGCAGCGAAAGGACAGTTCTCGCAGCGACTCGTAATTGATAATGAAGATAATAAGTGGGTTTCCTTCAGAGACGTCGGCTTGTATGGATATAAGGATAATGGTACACCGACCGACTTAGGCGATGATGAAATGATTCGCTTAACAACAGGTGAAAATACAGGAGCACTGCCATCGAATCGCGTAACAGCACTTGCGGTAGATTTAGATAATGAATTGTGGATTGGAACCGATGCTGGGTTTGCAGTATTGTACAATGCAGAAAGTGCTTTTGGTGCTTCTGCGGGAGATTACAATGCGCAGCGAATCAAAGTAGAGTTTGAAGGAAATGTCGAATACGTTCTTGGAGCAACCGCGATTACGGACATCGAAGTGGATGGAGCCAACCGAAAATGGATGGCTACGGAAAATTCAGGTCTTGTATTGTTGTCTGCCGATGGACTCGAAATAGTGGAGCAGTTTACCGTCGAAAATTCACCATTGATTTCGAATAGCATTATCGAATTGGAACTCGATCAGAATACGGGTGAGTTGTTTATCGTAACCGATAAAGGTTTGGTTTCGTACCGAACGGATGCAACGGAAGGTAAAAGCCGCGATTATGAGGATGTCACAGTATTCCCAAATCCAGTTCGACCTGATTTCACAGGTGTGGTAACTATGCAAGGAATTCAGTATGATTCAGATGTGAAAATTACGGATGCCGCTGGAAATTTGGTGTACAAAACAACGTCAAACGGTGGAACAGCCACTTGGGATGTGAAAACACTTAACGGTGATCCTGTTTCAACGGGAGTTTACCTCATTTGGACAGCTCCGAACGAAGGGAAGGGCAGAAAGGTCGGTAAAGTACTGGTTGTACGCTAAACCGAACAAGTCTCGTATGAAATCAACCGATCTTGGTATTTTTCTTCACCGTATTTCATACTCCAATACGAGTTTGATCATCTCTTTTTACACACAAGAAAATGGCTTGAAAAAGTTCATTTTTAAAGGCGGAAAGAAGAAAGCACACAACTTATTCCCAATGGGCGTGAGTGAGTTGACGTACTACGATCGAAAGGAAAGTGACTTGCTCCAACTAACTGCAGCAGAACCTGCATTTCCCACTGATTTTCAATTTGATCCCGTGAAAGGAACCATCGCATTTTTTATGGCGGAGGTGATTCGAAAAGTGGTACACCTCAATGAAAAGGACGCTGCCTTGTTTCGGTTTTTGGAAGATTCCGTGCGCAAGTTAAATGCTTCGAAGGAATCACAATTGATTCCCGTGTTCTTTATGATTGATTTGGCTGAATGGATGGGCGTTCAACCTTTCATTGAAAATGACGATCATCCGCACTTCAATTTAGATGAAGGACGCTACGAAGGAATACTGCGATCACAATATGCCGTTGTTTCTGGCGAAGTCGCTGAGTTGATTAAAGCACATATTTTGGGCTGGGAACAAAAAAACTACACGAAACAAGTACGCATTGCAGCATTGGAAACAATGATCAGCTACTTTCGAATTCACGTGCCAGGCGTAGAGAAAATTGAAGCCTACGAAATAGTCAAAGAAGTATTGAACGCTTAAAGTCGAACTAATCGTTCTTCAATGGCTCTTTGATGTAAACAGACGTCAAATCCAAAGATTCCAACGGACTCGCCTTAAAATTACGCACACGTGCATTGATCATCACTACGTGATCATCCGTTAAAATTGGAATAACCGCCGCCTGATCAATCAACAACTGATCACATCGTTGGTAAAGCATTTCGCGCTTTTCTGGATTTTGCTCTCGGCTTGCCTCCACGAACAACTTATCGAATTCATCGCTCTCAAAGTTGTACGGATTCATGTTTTCGCCTTCGTTTTTCCCGTAGAACAATCCTAAGAAATTCTCTGGGTCTGGAAAATCAGCAACCCATCCAGCTCTCCAGATTTTGGCTTCACCACTTTCAATGGCCGCAGCTCGCTCATTCAACGAACATAGTTTAATGTTCAGGTTGACATTGAGGTTTTCCTTCAGTTGATTCTTGATGGCGATACACATCTTGTGTACACCTGAACCTTCCTTCGTGTTGACGTAGAAATCGAGCGTTGGGAAATTGGCGCCGTTTGGATATCCTGCCGAACGCATCAATGCTCGTGCCGCATCAACGTTGTATGTGTGTCCATCTACCGCTGTATTGTCGTAGTTTGCCATTTTCGGCACAAATCCGTTTTCGGCTGGCCAACCTTCTCCTTCCAAGGCATTGTCGATAATCGCATCGCGATCAATAGCCATGTTGAAGGCCTTACGAACGCGAACATCACTAAATTCATCACTTTGACAAGCCATAGCAATGTAGGACATGCTCATACTGGCTTCGCCGTCTACCTTATGCTTAATGTTTTTCCCGTCCTGTGCATCTTTCAAGGAACCAAGGATGTTTTCAATGTTTTCAACTGGAATTTCCAAAACCAAATCTGTTTCAGCCTTCCCAAATGCAATCAGTTCGCTTTTCTTATTCTTCGCATACTTCACTACCACACTGGATAAAAACGGAAGCTGATTTCCGAATTCATCCTTCTTCCAATAATGTGGATTTCTGATCAACCGTACTTTGTCACCCGAATTTGATTCGAACATGAATGGACCAGAACCTACAGCATGATCAACGATCTTATCGCCATAATGTTCGAAGGCCTTTTTAGACACGATTCCCAAGTTAGGGTTGGTCAAAATAACGTCAAATCCTGGAGACGGGTTCAGTAGCGTAATTTGCAATGTGTAGTCGTCCAACACTTTGATTCCCGATACTCCTTCTGAAGGAATTTCTTCTACGTCTTTTGTTTGCTCGTAGAATTCAGCGGCACCAACAATACGCAACTTAAAAATGTGTCCAATTTGGTTCTTCTTTGATCCTGAACAAGCTAGATCGAGCGTGTATTTAACATCTTCAGCAGTTAACTTTTCTGTTTTTCCGTCGAAACAATCGTCTTTATGAAATGTAATTCCTTTACGAATTTTGAAGGTGTAAACTTTAGCATCGCTGCTTTTCGTGAAGCTTTCGGCAACCCCAGGAACAACACTTTCCGTAACGGGATCGTATGCCATGATTGGATCATAAATTTGAGAAACAACGCGTGAGTTGTAGATGTCTCCAACGTACATTGGAACGAGATCACCAATTTTTTCTGGTGTCATAAATGTAAATTCACCACCGTATCGTTTACCTCCCTTTGCGTCAAGGTCTTCTGTTGCATTTTCGGATGAGCCTCCACAAGAGGAAGCAATAGCGAGCAGGGTTAGCACGCCTAGTAGTTGTCGGAAATACCGCATTAGCTTATGTTTAGAGGATAAAGATAGAAAAAAATGGACATTAGTAACCAACTTTTTCACGCGCTCTTGCGAGTACTTTTGAGGCTACTTTTCGTGCTTTATCTTCTCCAATTTTCAAAGCTGCCTCAATTTCTTCTGGATGATCCATCAAATAGTTGTAACGCTCGCGCTCTTGCGCAAATTTATCAATGATCAATTCGAAAAGTGCTTGCTTCGCATGTCCGTAGCCATAACCACCTGAAAGATAGTTTTTTCGCATTTCTTCTTGTTGCTCCGAAGTGGCCAAAATTCGATACAAAGCGAAGATGTTACATGTATCAGGATCTTTTACGTCTTCCAGTCCTTTTGAGTCTGTTTCGATGCGCATCACTTGCTTGCGTAGCTTTTTATCAGGCAAGAAAATATTGATGTAGTTGTCGCGACTTTTACTCATTTTTTCACCATCTGTTCCAGGAATCAACATGGTGTTTTCCTGAAGCTTTTCTTCTGGAAGTACAAAGGTTTCACCCATTTTCGCGTGAAAACGAGAAGCAACATCTCTCGTAAATTCAATGTGCTGCAACTGATCTTTCCCTACGGGAATAATCTCCGCGTCGTAAAGTAAAATATCTGCAGCCATCAACATTGGATACATGAACAATCCTGAGTTCACATCTTCCAAACGGTCTGCTTTATCCTTAAAACCGTGAGCCAACTGAAGTCTCTTGAACGGAAAGAAGCAATTCAAATACCAGGCAAGCTCTGTCACTTCAGGAATATCACTTTGTCTGTAAAACACGGTCTTTTCAATATCAAGTCCGAATGCTAACCATGTTGCTGCCACAGAGTAGGTGTTGGTTCTCAGTTCCTCAGCATTTTTAATCTGAGTAAGTGTGTGCAAATTTGCAATGAACAAAAACGATTCATTTTCAGGATCATTCGCCAATTCGATAGCGGGAATGATTGCTCCAAGCAAATTTCCCAAGTGTGGTGTTCCTGTACTTTGAATCCCTGTCAGTATGCGCGCCATAACGTTTATTAATTTTCAAACGAAATTAGTTAATTCAATGATATTTCACTCAACCTAACTGGGGGGAATTTCTATATTTGATTTATGCAAAAAGTGTTGGGTGTTTTTTCATTAATCTGGAAGCTCTATGTGGGCATTCTGTTCGCAGTGATGGCGATTCTGTTTTTTCCCTTCATTTATCCTTTGCTTTTCAGCGATCGAAATAAGAAACGAGCATTTAAAGTATTCGTTGTTTGGAGCTGGACCTTTCGCATACTGTGCTTCTATCATGTGAAGCGTGTTCGAAAGGCAGATTTGCCGAAAGGACCGTACATTATCTTGGCAAATCACCTGTCGTATTTGGACATCTTCCTAATGTATTCCATTTTACCGCAGAATGAATTTTTGTTTTTAGGAAAAGGTGAATTGCTGCGCTACCCAATTATTGGCGTGTACTTCAAGCGCCTCAATATTCCTGTACACCGAGGAGATCGTGTGAAAGCTGCGCGATCGTTGGTGCACGCTTCGCGAGAAGTTCGAAAGGGATGGTCGATTGTGATTTTCCCAGAAGGAGGAATACCGAATGTTAACCCAAAAATGAAGGCGTTTAAGTCGGGTGCTTTTCAGTTAGCAAAGAACCTAAACCTGCCCATCGTTCCGCTTACGCTCTTGAACAATCATTTGTTGTTTTCGGACCCAACGTTCATTTTGGGGCCAGCGCGACCCGGGTTGAGTCAGGTCTACATGCACGATTACATTTCTGCCGAGAAAGTCGCAAGCATGGATCAAAATGAGTTGAGAAGATACTGCTACGACTTGTTGAACGCTCCCCTTTTGGAGAAATATCCTGAGTTGAAGAAATAGTTGTTTTTCTTCTTTTCGATTCTCGAAAGGAGTGACTATTTTAGTCCAAATTATATTAATCAGACAGATGAACATAGATAAGATTTTTGAGAACAATAAGGAATGGGTGAATAGTAAGCTTGAATTAGACAAGGACTATTTTAAAAACCTTTCCGAGGGACAATCTCCCGAAGTTCTATACATAGGATGCTCCGATAGTCGTGTTACTGCGGAAGAGTTAATTGGTGCACAACCGGGAGATATCTTTGTTCATCGAAACATTGCAAACATGGTTCCCAACACGGACTTGAATGTAATGTCGGTTATTGATTATGCAGTAGTTCACCTGGGAGTGAAACACGTTGTGGTATGTGGACATTATTACTGTGGAGGCGTGAAAGCGGCAATGGCGTCGCAAGATTTGGGTATTTTGAACCCATGGCTACGAAACATTCGCGATGTATACCGTACGCACCAGGAAGAATTGGATGCAATCACAGATGAAGAGCAACGTTACCGTCGATTGGTGGAATTGAACGTTCAACAACAATGCATCAACGTTGCTAAAACAGCGGAGGTTCAGCGAGCATACAAGAAGAGAGGCTTGAAAATTCACGGTTGGGTATTCGATATTCACTCGGGGCATTTAATTGACTTAAACGTTGATTTTGAGACCATCTTGGAAGGAATCATGGATATTTACCGTATTGATTAGTCATTTGACGTCATTCGGGCACTTCAGGAGTTTATAATCGAGTCATTTTTAAGGATTCCGTCTCAAAATTGGACTTCCTGAAATTAATCCCGTACCTTTACAAAAAGTGCCAGACGGTACTAATAACGAAAAATATAGAATGGCAAAATCCCAACAGACGTTTAACAAGAAAGAAAAAGAAAAAAAACGACTAAAGAAGAGACAAGAAAAGCAACTCAAAAAAGAAGAGCGCAAAGCAAATTCTTCTGGAGGAGGACTCGAAAACATGATTGCTTACGTGGATGAATTCGGAAACATTACGGATACTCCGCCAGATGAAACTGCGAAAAAGAAAGAAGTGAAAGCTGAGAACATCGAATTAGGTGTTCCGAAGCGTGAGAAAGAAGAAATTTCACCATTTCATCAAGGAAGAGTTGATTTCTTTAATCATGACAAGGGATTTGGATTTATCAAAGAAAAAGGAACAGGAGAAAGCTACTTTGTTCACATCAACGGGGTATTGGAAGACAGTATCAACGAGGGTGATAACGTAGAGTTCGAGTTGGAACGTGGAATGAAGGGAATGAATGCTGTTCGTGTGAAACGAATTTAAGTCAACAAGAAATAAAATAACAAGTAACGCGCTTTCGATTAATGGAAGCGCGTTTTTTTGTGCATCAGTTTTCGTATTTTCAATCAATGTCGCTTCGTACTATTTTCTTAAAAATGGGTTTGCTCGATCTCAACGTAAAGCAAATGGAACAACTGATGCATGAATCGGATTGGGAGATGATTGTTTGGGCGTTTCGAAATGGACGGTATGATGTGCGAAACCTCGCCGTGAGTTATTTCGCAGAATGTGGCTCCCACGATGCGATTCTCCTATTGCAAGAAGCACTTGAAGACGAGGTAGAAGCGATTTCGTTGAATGCAATATCCCAACTGGAGAGCGTAAGCGATGATCCTGCTGTTCTCGATCGAACCAAACGAAAAAGAGAGTACTGGAGCGAAGAAAACGCATATCGCAAAAAGCGTCGGAATCGTTCACATAAAAAACAATCGGTTCTTACTGAACCGAAAGAACGTGGAAGCAAGAAAACTCTCGACAAGGTACGTAGCATGTTAAAAAAGCCAATGAATGGTGGAAAGTGGTTCTAATAATCGATTTTCGATACCAAAATTTCCTATCTTCGCAGCATGAAAATCACCGAAGAAACTGTGGATCATATTGCTCACCTCGCTCGTTTAGAGTTTGAGGGAGAAGCAAAGGGAGCTATTCAAGGAGACTTGGAACGCATTATCACGTTTATGGATAAGCTGCAAGAAGTGGACACGGAAAGCGTGGAACCTCTGATTTTCATGTCAACAGAAATTAACCGTCTACGTGAAGATATTCCTGCGCGTACGGTAACGCAAGAGCAAGCATTGAAAAATGCACCGCAACGCGATTCTGATTACTTCCGTATTCCAAAGGTCTTGGACAAGGACGTTTAATTATTCTTCAGCATTTCTTTGATTTCATCAAAAACCGCTGGACGTGGCGACGAACAGGGTGTGAGATCTCGTACATCTATCGTTGTAATCCCTTGAATGGTATCTCCTGATTGAATTAAATGGGAAGAATTTCCAGGTGAAACATAAATGGCTTTATTGAACAAATCTTGTCGCTGAATTTCGAACTGAGAATCCTTTGGCAAGTCAACAGACTCGTTTAATTCGACGTACGCAATGACTTTATATTCGCTGGTAAGCTCGATGTTCAACACTTTTCCAATCTGCACGCCCTTCAACATAATGGGGCTATGCTGACCAATTCCTTCGGACTCCTCAAACAATAGAAACACCTCTTTGTCTTCTTTCTGACAGGATGAAAGGAAGAGTAAAAGAAGTGCTATGAACAAGTGTCGAATCATGGAGGAAGATTAATAACGATATTTCGATTTCGAATAATCGGGTGTAAAATGCTCCGTATCCAATTCAGGGAATTGTGGATTCATCTCTTTCAGCGTTTTGATGAGAATGTCCGCAGCCGAATACAATTTCGTCCAGTTGTGATCACACGGAATAATGTGCCAAGGAACT
The DNA here is from genome assembly GCA_013373595.1 of Flavobacteriales bacterium. Classification (GTDB taxonomy): domain Bacteria; phylum Bacteroidota; class Bacteroidia; order Flavobacteriales_D; family Crocinitomicaceae; genus UBA4466. The sequence goes on from JABXHO010000163.1 coordinate 43,951, forward strand.
TCATTACAGCGCTCAAAAAGGGTGTCGTAGACCTTCATGAATTCGTGCCATTTTTCGCGCGTTTCCCAATCGCCATCGCTGTGTTTCCAATGCTTTTCCTTCGTGTTGATGCGTTCTAGGAGTTTTTCCTCTTGTTTTTCGTAGCTGACGTTGAGGTAAAACTTCAAAATCGTTGTTCCGTTCGCTTCAAGATATTGTTCAAACTGATTGATTTGCTCGTAGCGCTTGTCGATTGTTTCCTGATCGATATAGCCGTAAACAGAGGGCACTAAAATGTCTTCATAATGCGAGCGGTTGAACACCGTAATTGTCCCTTTTTCGGGAGTGCATTGATGAATTCTCCACAGAAAATCGTGCGCCATTTCTTTATCCGAAGGCTTTTTAAAAGAGTGGACATTCACCCATGAAGGACTCACTTTGCGAAATAGCGTACGGGTTAAACCATCTTTCCCAGAGGCATCCATTCCTTGAAGAACAATTAGAACACTTCGTTTTCCTTCGGCGTACAATCGCTTCGAGTACTCGTATACTTCGTCCAATAAATCGTCTGTTTTCTTCTTGATTTCCTTTTTGTCCCAACCTTGTGGGCCGCCCGCGCGGTGATTGTCAAGTAATGCCATGGTCTTATTTTAGTATGATATAAACAGGAAGGTGATCGGAATAGCCGCCGTAGTATTTTCTTCCACCGTAGGTGGCGTTCGGCTTTTCTTGGCCAGTACTTCGATTTTTAAAGATGAGGTCATCTTCCCAATGGATTTCAGCGTCGTTTCCACGAATGCCAAGTCCAGAGCGGTTGTCGTAAATTGCCTGTGATATAATAATTTGATCGAGAACTGCCCAATCTCCCTGATGTACGGCGGTTCCTTCTCCGTTTACGTGTTCATCAAATAGCAAGTTGATGAGGTCTCCTTCTCCTGCGAAACCCGATTCTTTGGCGCGCAGAATGGTTTGAAGACTTTTGTCAGTTGGATGATCGTTGAAATCGCCCAAAATGATAATGTTCGCATCTTCGTCCAGACGTAGAATTTCGTCGACTTTTTCGCGCAATGTTTCAGCAGCCTCTATGCGTTTGTGCTCCGTTTCACGCTGTCCTTCACGACGCGATGACCAATGATTAACAAAGACATGCGTTTTGACACCTCCTGTTAATTCTCCTTCCACGTATAAAATGTCTCGGGTGGCAAAATTCGGGTTGTTGGCCAAGCGAACACGTAATTTGGTGCTGTTAATCAGCTCGAAGGCATCTTGATCATAGAGCAGCGCAACGTCAATTCCTCGACGATCAGGAGAATCAAAATGAGCAATTCCATAGTTGGTGTCATCGAAATCTCCTTCTTCCACTAAATCCTTAAGCACCGCACGATTTTCTACTTCCGCTAAGCCAATCAAAATGGGTGATTGTTGGAATTCAGAAAGAGCATCTTCGATCCGCTCCAATTTCGTTTCGTAGCGTTCTTCGTCCCATTGCTTATAACCATGTGGCGTGAAATCTTCGTCGTTCGTTCGAGGATCATTTTTGATATCGAACAAATTTTCTACGTTATAAAAAACGACAGGTCGCCCGGAGAATGTGTTCATCTTTTTGTTATTTGTTAGAGGTTCGTGCTCCTTGATTTCTTTCAGTAATTCTTCACCAAAATGGCTGTCTCCACACGAAACAAAAAGAGTTGCGAGTGCACAAAACAAGATGCGTTTTTTCATAATTATTTTCCTTTCAAAATGCCAAGGAGCCCGCGAGTAAGTTCGCCAATCCAACCACCACCACGACTACTTGTTGCACCTTTGGTAATGTTGCGCGTAACGTCTTTCCACATACGTTCGCGTTCACGCTCCTCTTGTTTTCTGGCGCGTTCTTGTTCCTTGCGAAGGCGTTCCAGCTCTTTGATTTCTTCACGTTCTCTTTTCGCTTCTTCGCGCTCGAGTCGCTTGAGTTCGGCTTCGCGCAGTTTCGCCTCCTTTTCGCGGAGCAATTCTTCGGCTTTTTCTTGCTCTTCCCTTGCTTCGGCTTGTTTTTCCTCGGAGGCAGCGCGCTCAATTTTGCCCGTTAGAATTTCGTACGCACTTTCACGATCAATTTCTTCGTTGTATTTCGGTGCAATTTTCGACTTTGAAACGAGTGCATCCACTTCAGCTGGCTCTAAAACATCCATTCGAGATAGTGGCGCACGACAAATCGTTGCCGCGAGTGGAGTGGGAATTCCTTTTTCGTTGAGTGCTGTGATGAGTGCCTCTCCGATTCCGAGCTGGGTGATTAAATCTTCCGTTTCATAAAATTCCGAAATAGGGTAGTTTTCTGCAGCTTTTTTAATCGCTTCGCGGTCTTTTTTCGTGAAGGCACGAAGTGCATGTTGTACTTTCAGACCAAGCTGGGCGAGAATATCATCGGGAACGTCTACCGGATTTTGAGTACAGAAGAAAATGCCCACACCTTTCGATCGGATGAGTTTCACAATCACCTCAAGCTGATCGAGTAGGGCTGAGGAGGCTTCGTCGAAAACCAAGTGCGCTTCGTCAATGAAAATGCAGAGTTTTGGCTTGTCTAGATCGCCTTCTTCAGGAAAACTTCCGTAAATTTCTGCGAGCAAACTCAACATGAACGTAGAGAATAATTTCGGTTTGCTTTGAATATCCATCAAGCGCAATACGGAGATCATTCCGTGTCCATTTTCATCTGTTCGTAAAAGATCAACTGGATCAAATGATCGCTCACCAAAGAAGGTTTCGGCGCCTTGTTGTTCCAGCTCGATTACTTTTCGCATAATCGTGTTTACTGTGGAAGAAGCAACGGCTCCGTATTCTGCAGCGATTTCCTCTTTTCCTTCGTTCACAACGTACTGCAAGGTTTTGCGCAAATCTTTTAAATCGATGAGGGGCAATTTCTTTTTGTCGGCAAAAACGAAAATCAAGGAAATCACACTCGATTGAGTATCGTTTAAACCGAGAATTTTGGAAAGAAGCACGGGACCAAATTCGGTGATGGTGGCTTTCAACCGTGTTCCATCGCCGTTAGAAATTGTCATCAACTCTACAGGAAGTGGCATTGGATCATACGGTAAACCAATTCCCGCATGCCGTTTTTCAATGAAATCATTTGTGGTTCCAGGAGCGGCCAATCCACTCAAATCTCCCTTGATATCCATCAAAAGGGAAGGAACTCCCTTCAACGAAAGTTGCTCTGCAATTACTTGAAGTGATTTCGTTTTTCCCGTTCCTGTTGCTCCCGCAATTAGTCCGTGGCGGTTCAAGGTTTTAAGTGGAACTTTGATGTGTGTATTCGGTACGGCTTCCTCGCCGAGTTTTCCTCCTCCAAGCGTAATTGAATCTCCTTTGAAGGTATATCCTTTTTCAATTGCTTCTTGAAACGTGGCCGTTGTTGACATATTTCTGTGTTTTTTAAACTAAAAAAGAGGAGACCTAGAACGGAACCCTCTTTGTAAAAATATAAAATCCTCGCAAGTTCGCTAGAAATGAGCTTGCTTAGCGTGTACTTTTATTCGTACTAAAATCGATGTTAGCTTCCGAAGAACTTCTTAAACAAATTTGAAAGACCTCCAGAAGGTTTCTTTTTAGTGGTTCCACCTTTTGATGGCTCATCGTTGTCACCATCAAACATGTCGGTAATGTTTTCCAACATGCCAGCAATTCCGCTTTCACTGTTGCCGCCTTTTTCCGTCAATTTAGTCGTTACTTGACTTAAAATTCCAGGAATAGCACCTTTTGCTTGATTCGCAAGGCTTTCTGGAATACCTACTTTTTTCACGAGTCGATCAATAAAGTCGTTTTCGACCTCTTTTGCCATTATTTCGTCTTCATCCGTGTTCGGATTGTCAGACAATAAGCTAGACATCTGCTTCGGATTGTTCTTGAATTTCGTTTTGATGGCATTCAGTGCTTGATTCGCAACAGATTCAGCCATTTCGGGAGATACTCCAAACTTTTTCAAGAGCCCCTTGATCGTTTCGTTCTCGAGAAGGTCTTTTACGTCAATCATTTCTTTAGTAATAGTTTTTGGATTTTCTAAGATAAGAATTGACGCACTATTCCGTTTGCGGTGCGAGTTCGATTGAAGCGTTATTCTTTGAATCGCATCAAATATCCGATAAACGGTAATTTGCTATTTAAAGTTCCAATCGAAGGTGTCGATGTCCATCATGCAAGCGGTAAGTAAGTCGATGCTTCCCTTGATATCATCCTTATGAGCCATTTCGATGACCTGGTGAAGGTGTCTCGTTGGAATGGAAACCGCTCCAGCAATTGATCCTCCTTCGGTCATTCGTTGGATTCCTGCCGTGTCTGTTCCTCCAGCGGTTAGAATTTCAGGTTGCCATTGAATACTGTGCTTGTCAGCAGTTTCTTTCATAAACTTCACCATGCGATAGTCGCAAATAGTGGAAGCATCCATGATTTTAATCGCTGTTCCTTTTCCTAACTCCGTGATTTTTTCGTGTGCGGATGCTCCAGGCAGATCAAATGCAATTGTCGTGTCTAATCCGAATCCAAAGTCGGGCTGTACACGCATAGCAGAAACATTCGCTCCGCGTATTCCTACTTCCTCTTGAACGGTGAATACTCCGTATACATCGTAAGGAACGTCTTTGTCCTGAAGGTTTTTGAGCGTTTCAATCAAAATGAAGACGGCCAAACGGTTATCTAGGGATTTTCCATTGACACAATTTCCCATTTCAATGAATTCGCGCTCGCGAGTAATAGGATCTCCAATCGACACAAATTCTTTGACTTCTTCTGCGGTGAGTCCCGTATCAATAAAATAGTCTTTTGTTTTCGATACTTTGTTGCGCTCTTCAGCAGTCATTACGTGGATAGGTTTGGAGGCCATCACGCCAATAATATCTTTCTTTCCATGAATAAGAACGCGTTGTGCGGTAAGTGTTTTTGGGTCGAAACCACCCAATGTATGAAAGCGGATGAATCCGTTATCGTCAATGTGCGTTACAATGAATCCAATTTCGTCCATGTGTGCACCAATCATTACTTTTTTATCACCTTTTCCACGCTTAATCGCGTAAACATTTCCCATGTTGTCAACCTGAACTTCATCAACAAGTGGAGTTACTTCTTTGATTACCAGTTCGCGTATGCGCTGTTCAAATCCAGGAGCTCCCGGTGTGGTGCAAATTGTATTTAATAGTGCTGTATTGATTGCCATTTTGTTTGTTTTGACATAAATGTAAGAAAGTTCGCAGAATCGATAGCGACAGGAACAGGAAAGCTTAAATTTGTAGTATGAAACGAGTTTTAGCACTATTGATTTTGTTCGTTGCAGGGGTAACAATTGCTTATTTCATGTTGTTGCCGAAGGAAAAGCCATTACCGGTCATCAATCCCGTTGATTTAGAAGAAGAAATGGTCGATCCCGAGAGATCG
>JABXHO010000090.1 GCA_013373595.1 Flavobacteriales bacterium
AATCTGAACGTGAAGCACGCCTGGAGCAATTGATTGGTGAGTTCAGTTTGGGACATGTTCGAAAAACGATGGGAAATAGATTGTCGGGAGGTGAGAAGCGAAGAACGGAGATTGCTCGTGCTTTGGCAACGAATCCAAAGTTTGTTTTACTCGATGAACCCTTTGCAGGAGTCGATCCCATTGCGGTAGAGGATATCCAAACAATCGTTTCAGAATTGAAAAAGCGAAACATTGGCGTGCTGATAACGGATCATAATGTTCAAGAAACGCTGTCGATTACCGATAGAGCCTATTTGCTGTATGAAGGAGATGTTCTTTTCTCAGGATCGCCTGAAGAACTGGCTGCAAATGAGCGTGTTCGAAGCGTGTATTTGGGGCAGAAGTTTGAGCTCAGAAAGAAATAATTTTTCCGATGTCATCAAAAAGAATTAAATTTAGCATTCACTAATTAACAAAAGCGAAACGAACATGCGCAATTTTAAATTTTACACCCTCTCCCTACTACTCGTGTCGGTGCTGTTCCTCAGCCTTTCTTCTTGTAAGAAATGTAAACTAGAAGGCGAAAATGTGGACGGAGGTGTTATCAATTCTGAGGTGGCGGTTTATCCAGACCATGGATACATCACGCAAGATTTAGCAGGACCGATCACTCATATTCATGGAAACTCTCCAGTGGCAGATAAATTTGATATGAGTACGGATAACGGTTTCACGCGTTCACCAGTTAATTATTCGCAGTATAGCATTATGGCGTTTCCGCTTACATTGAACTGTAATCACTTCTTGAATCGTGAGGTGAAAGTGGATGACTTGAACGGGACGGTTACTTACAACATTACCGTTACGCAATGTAAGGACGCACAATGTTCACAACAACGATATATCGAAAACTATGTGGTGATTCCTGCTATCCCTGAATCGTATGCGGTTCTCGGAACGGTTAAGTACGTAGAGCAATAGAATACATCTTATTGAAATAGGAAAAGTCTCTTTCGTTGAAAGGGACTTTTTTGTTCATGGAATTATGCTGAATCCTCGCAGTAAGAGAAGGTGTGATTAATTCCACTTTTTGATGTGATAGCGAATTACGCCGGCGGGATAGGTTGGGTGTACAACGCTTCGTTTATAGTATAAACATCTTCCTGTTTTTTGTTCGAATACCTGAACATAGTTCTGGCTCATGTCGTTGATCACATATACCAAATTTACATCTGCATTATCTTCGATAAGTTTGCTGTATTCTTCAAGCGAAACAACGTATACTTCCCCGTCGTAGTGTTTCTTGACATCCTCAATAGATTTGATCTTATCGTTTAAGTCGTTCTCTAGAATGTAAAGAGGTTTTGTTTTGATAAGGTCACTAGATCGATTCATTTTTCTCATTCTAGATCGACCTTTGGTGTATTTGTCAAGTTTGGCTTCCGTACATTGCAGGTTCAGGTTTTTGATCAGAACGGGAATAAAATAAGTGGGTATTTTTCTGCTTAATGAACAAAAGACACTGGCTGTTGTGGTGGAGATTGATTTGAATCTCGGATTGATCGTATTAACGTCGCCGTCGCTCACAGGAATGATTTGTAGGTTTCCATACAGGTGAGTCTCCATAAGTGCTCCTCCGTTTTCGATACTTGCGTATTTGTTGTATTGAACTTTGGTTGATCTTAACAGGAATTGGGAGTTTTTGTTTTCAAGCGCGTTATATTCTTCGGTGTCAATCACGCGGTAGTCTGAAAATGTCCAATACGATGCTAACGCATTTTCTACGGCTGTATCAAACTCATCGGATACAAGTCCTTTTATGAAAATGATTCCAAGCGAATTGAGTCTTTCGTATTCTTCTGTGCTCACACCTGTGGGATAAACTTGCGCTTGTGCGGTGGAAATGAGTAAAATCGTGGAAAGTACTAATTGGAGTGGCAAAAAGTGAATGGAAGGTTTCATTGAAAACGAGGCAGTTTTAAAATTTTGGGAAACAAAAAAGGTCATCATTCGATGACCTTGAGGTAATAAGATTGCTAATGCCTACTCAGCTAAATCTACTTGGTCAGCAGCCGGTGCATTACCGTACGCATCACAGTGTCCTCCTCTGGATGATCCACATGCAGCAAATACTACTGTTAGCATCAATCCCATTAATGTCAAGGCCATAAGTCTTTTCATGGTGTCTGATTTAAAAATTTAAGGTTCTAATTTGTTGTTGTGTTCAACAATATAACGACAAAATTACGATAAATTATATGTTTCTCGAAAAAATGTTATCCACAACGGCCGTTGAATCGTCTGAAATTAAGTTCCTTTCGTACAAAATATTGTACTTTTCGAGGCGTTAATCCATCAGATGCAAAGGTATTTTTTGTTATTTCTTTTTTTAAGTTCTTTTACTACGTTCTCTCAAAAAACGTACCAGTTGTCATTTGATAATGAGAGTCATGTGGAATTTATCAAGCATCCGACAACTACATTTAAGGATAGTATTTCACTCGTAAACTATGTGCGCGATCTGCAAACATCTGCCATCAATAAAGGGTATTTGTTAGCATCTATCGATAATTTATCATTTCATAATCAAATTGCTACGTTAAACTTCTACCTGGGAGAACGCTTTGAGGATGCGCAGATTACAATGGATCAAGATGAGATGAATTTCGTCCGAAAGCATTCTCGATTGAATGAGCGTTTCATTTCGCAATTGGCATTTACACCAAAAGTATTGGCTGCAGCGTTGAAGGATATTCAAGCGGCCTATCTGAACAATGGATACCCGTTTGTTCGACTCCAGTTCGAAGAGGTGGTTATCAGCGGAGCAAAAATGACAGCT
>JABXHO010000029.1 GCA_013373595.1 Flavobacteriales bacterium
CGTTACAAGAAATATAAATAAAATGAGGTAGGTTCTCATAATAGTGGAATTATCAGTTGTTGTAAAGGGTATTCTCATCGTTCCGTATAAATTTTGTACTCTTCCAATTGAGAGCTTAGAACATATTTCCCATTCTTGACCGTAAAGTACTTGGTTAAATCAAAAGTTGAAGACTGATCAACGTCGTACTGAAATGTTGAATAATTCAACACAACGTACTGCCCCTTCGAACCAGAATTTCCATACTCATAGGTAATCTTTTGAAGTTTGTTCTTGTTTGTATTCAAGTGTACTTGCATTTCAACTACCCCCTGAATATTGGATATTGCGTATTTTTTTTCTCCGTTAGAGTTAGACAACAATTTGATTTCAGGTTTAGAATCAGCTGTTGAAGTAGCATTTTCATCAAAAAACTTTTTCAATTTCTTCAAATCCAATTCACTTAACTCGGACAAGATCTCACTCTTCACGCTATCTCTCTTTAGGATCAAAATGGCTTTTTCCTCATGATCAATTTTCAAATCATACTCTGGAGTAGTTATAATTTCTAATTCGCCCAAAACACTCTTTACACTCTTACCATTTTTTTCAACCGAAGCAGTTGTAGAATGAACTACTTGCCCTCCTTTTTGAGAATATACTTTCACAGAAACATTAATTGAGACTGAGCTCGCAGCTTCCATTTGACGCATAATACTCTCAAAATCTTGCTCAAGGCTCTGCGTCCAGCTGTAGAAACCTAGGCACATACTGATAATTAATGTGATACTAATTCTCTGAAACATGACCTCTAGATTCTGTAATGGTAAAGATTCCTTCTTCCGTTTCTTGCTCCTTGAGCGTTAGGTTTCCTTCTTCATCATAATAGAAGAACGTAGCGTAATTATCTACATTTAAAGAAGCACGTAACCAGAAACGATTTGGATCATAAACATACGTTGTTATTCCCCCAGTTTTTGGCGAGAAGCGAATATCATCGACATAGAAACCATCACTTGCACTTGGTGCTCGAAAAATGACTCCAAGAACCATGTTGTCCACGTTTACTTTAAACTCAATATCAACCTTCTGCCAACCTTCAATAATTTTACTGTAGGTGGTTTTGTTGATCGTTATTTGACTGTTGGAGTTATCAAATGCTCCACCAACCACTGCTCCCAATTCAACCAAGGGAGTAGAGGAGTTTCCATGTTTACCAGGTTCATAAGTTGGAACACGTGTATTACTTTCTTTCCTTACCCACATTGAATAAACGTATTGTTTATCTTTAATCAATTTCAACTGTGGCTGATCAAATAAAGGTGTAGTTGCACCATTAATCAACATACTTTTATCTCCCGTATGCGCAATTCCAGAAATGTACTCACACTCTGCAGAAGTTGGAGCGAAACCGCTCGCCATTAAAGGACGCTGCATAAACAGTGCAATTTTTCCCACATATTTAGTTCCGTCTTCGACTAAGTTTAACGTCTCTACAGATTTTTCAATAAAGGGCACCACATTGAATACTATCTGATTATTCCCATTCACTGAAGTTCCTGTAACTTCTCCATTGAAATAGAAGCCTTCATTCGTCCATGACTGGCCACTGCTTGTACTCGTAGATGTCTTTCTACTTCGTAATGTAAGTCCAACTTTACCACGTTCAGCATAATTCCCAGCAATAAAATTGCTTGCATCTACGTCCGTTGTGATAGTCATTACATTGTTCGCTCCCATCTCAGCAGAGAGTATATTATATTGCTCCGTCATGATCACATGACTCAAATTATCCGTACGGTTATTGTCGAAATTCATGTTTGTTTGTGCAAGAAGTTTATCCAAACCTGACACCCCATTTTCAGATGTTTCAAAATCAAACACCCCCAGTTCGTGAACAGAAGCATTACCTCCTACAGCAATAGATAAGGAATTATCATAACCGTAAAGTGCGGAAGAGTATATTCCTAAACGGTTCACATTTTCAACTTCATAGGCATCAGGAGAAAAACGTGTTACTTCGTTTACCCATTCCCAATTCAGATCGTACTCTTCCATGTTACCTAAATCCCACGAGAACATAGGCACACCATTCATCACACCGTCATCGTAAAGTTTAGGATCATCACTTGTATTACTACCTAACTCATCTCCTGAGTCTTCAATACCATCTTCTCCAAGATGATAACCTTGTCTTTTACCAACATACGTATACGACTTAAATGGTCTCCAAATTCCACTATTTCCAGAAAGGAAAGGATTCTTTGTAATACCGTCAAAGCTTAAATCCGTAGATGATGTTGTTCCCCAATCATCCTTAAACAGGCTAGCTGTAGCAGAAAGAACATTATCTAACTCAGCTAAATCCTGATTCTCATTTGTTCCTGGACCAGTATTGGCAAATTGACCAAGAGCAGGATCTCCAAACTGTAATTTACCTTTTGTTAGGTAATTCGCTGCCATCGACCCGTAATGGTTTCTTCTTCCAGAACGAATTACTTTGAAGTTGTAGCTTTCAATTCCTTCATTTAAATAATCGAGCACCTGTATTTTTGCTAATGTTGTCGAACCGTCGTAAGCCCACCCCAAGAAATAACCTTTTCCATAGAGATTCGACGATCCTGTTTGTTCAAAAACAATTAACAACTCATCACCCCGAACAAGGTATTTTTTCATATCCGCCGATGCAGGCACTTCCATATAAGCGGTGGACCTACCCGTTGTAGGATCAGGTGTATCATTCGTTAATGACGATGGTGTACCATTGAACGAGTAGTTAATATTTCTGTACGCGTGCCCCATCCTATCATAATGGTAGTAAGCAGGAATATTGTAACTGTAGAAAGACTCTCCAAATTCATTTTTTACACGAGAAACAAGTGGAGTACCTGCTTTTTCATCATACGCCAAAACTTCAGATTCATTTACTGTTTGAAGGTCTCGTGTTTTGGTTTTCGTCAGAATACCAGTTCTGTGAACCACTTTATTAGTAACATATGTTCTAAATAATGTCTTGTGGTTAGAATAGGAAGGCCAAAACGATAGAAACGGTATGATACTGGCTATATCCACATTGAAGTCTAGTCCTCCTGAATTCCAAAACGACTTACTTTCCCGTTGATCGGTAAAAAGATCCACTTCTAATCCCATTTCTCTAGATACGGTATTTGTCAAATCCTGTCCACTCGATTGAGGAATGACATCAACAGTATTTACCAATTGTTTCACCGTTTCCCCTTGATAAGAAATCGAGGTAGATTGGTATTCGTAAATCGACTCAGTAATAGGAGATCCATTTCGTTCATATTCATTTAGCTCATACGCCTTAACGGACTTCGGCTTTCCGTGCATATCGTTTAACTCAATTCTAAACGCTTGGCTTCCATGGTAATAATTTCGCTTTATCGATCCAATAAACGGAATCGGTATCGGTACATTGAAAACATCTTTTGTATTGTTAGCTGGGGTCAACTCACTCCACTTTACCATTGTTGGAAACTCTTTCGAGGTATAGAATTGGTGCTCTGTGATTCCACCCGTTCTGCCTCGAGCCGTACCGAGAGACCCTGAAGGTTCGGCAGCCTCCTTTATCATTTGATCAGATGTATTTAGCGATCGAACGGTCACTTTTCGATAGCCAACCATGGCTCCTGGGAACAATGCCTCATTCATTGGGGCTTCTGCAAACAGATTATTATTCGTAAACATTTTGTTTTTCCCATAAAAATAGATGGGGTACTTTAATGCATTTTCATCTCCACCTGCTTGTGGTTCATACTGAGCAACTCCAGAAGAAATCGTTTCGCCCGTTTTTTCATCCGTCGTCGTATAGTCATAAATCTGTCCGTATTCTCTTCCAACTTCACTTCCTCCAGTATCAGTATCCCATTGATCAGAAATGGAAATTTGCTTCACACGATGTCCACCACCATATTTTTTACGGTCAGGACTTGCTAAACGAATCCCTGAATTTTCAAGATCAATATACTGAGCGAATCGCTTTCCTTTACAATACGGGCGAATTGCTCCAAAAGAACTTAAAGTTGACGGTACCAAACCAAAAATACTTGTGAATAACGCCAGTACTTCTCCTGTATTATTCGGCGTACTAACAGAACTCATACTACCCGAAGGGTTCAGTAATTCAGGAGCATCCGTTTGCATAAACGTCCATGCGGCAAGTGCCATTGGATGATACTGGTCAAAAACGCCATCAGCATCTTTCTTTTTTCTGGCTGGTTCAATAGTAACATACCCCACAGAGTAATATTCTGTATTTCCCTCAATGAAAGTAGCATCAATATTAAAGCCATTGCTTGTCACAGATGTTTCTAATACTCCGCAGTTATAGTGCGTAAGTCCATTATCAATTTTTTGAAAACCGTCTTCCAAGGGTAAGTAACCTCTAATATACTCGTACGCTTCGTTATTTGCATTATTTGTCAAGCGCATTCGTGATTTAAAGTATAAGTTTCTCTTACCTGATTCATCTTTAACTATTGGTTCAACATAATCCTCATAAATAATTTCTGCACGTTCTTGGGCAGTTTTACTCACGGGAATAGGTTCTTCCAACTTGAAATAAATACGCCTTCTTTTCTCATCAACGGTCGATTGTTCATTATGATAATATCCATTCTCATTCACAATATCATACAAGCGATCTGGAGGGTTATTATCGGCACCAACTTTCACAATTTTGAACATTTGGTTAGCAACCTTATGCTGAACATGACTGTAATCATCGCATTCATATTCAATGTTAATTTTTCCACCTGAAGGAAGTGTTATTTCTCTTAACGACCAGGTTGAAGCAATCAAATCATTTGCTTGTTGAGTTAGTTTTTTATTAGCACTTGTCTCATGATCAGAATTTGGATACAATCCCGACCATTTCTGTAACCAGCCCTGACTGGTTTGTGCAACATATGGAAAGTTGGCATGTTGCTGATAACCACCATTGAACGTTCCATTTGAATACCCCTGTGTAGTATAGGCTAAATATGGACGATATCCACCCCAAGGATCATATGCACTTTGTTGATAATTCGGGTTCACAAGATCATGTGTCCCCCCATCTTTTAATGCGTTCTGATAATTCGGGTCAATATTTACAGAGGTATAATCAAATTCATAAGGACTTAATTCTCCGCGATTTGAATTTAAGCTTGTGAAATAAAGCCGCTTTAAGGTGAGCTTACCTCCAGCATTTATAGGTGTGTCTGTCGGGTTTTCATTCGGCAACATATTCCCTGCTGGATTAATTGGTGCGTCCCCATCATTATTCAATACACCTTGACATAAAGAATAATCGTACTCAAAATGAACCACTTGTAAAGGAGTAGGGTTTGAATTTGCAGGATCTTCAAATGAACTGCGTTCGTATATCTTGATTTTATCAATCTTTAGGCCAGACTGTGTTCCCATTTTAACCTGATCTGTGGCATTTACAAATTCGCCAGCAGCTTCTTTCATGTCATTTCGTTCAGACATTTCAAAAATGGCAATGTGGGACTTGGTTTCCATACGTCCCATATACCACTGTTCCTTTTCACCATATTGGTAAGAACCTTTGTCGTCTTGACCCGTGTACGTTTTTCCCTGTGAATAGTTAGCTCCATGAAACGGTGCTCTCCATTTTACGTGATTTCCATATTTCACATAAGAAAATTTTACCCAATATCCCAAATCATCAACTGTCGGACCATCGTTCGTTACGTCCACGTAATCCGCCCCTTGAACAGAAGTGAGCATATACGAATGAGCATAAGGTGATTTCGTAGTTTTATTGATTGACTTATGCGTTCCCTGTTTCTTATATTCAACTTCATTGGCTTGAGTATCCTCATCAACATCAACATTGAATTGGCTGTTATGATACCATGGATCGTTTTGACTAGTAGGAGTTTCTACTGAAAACAGGTTTTCCGTTTCGATTGTATTGTACGCAGGAAGTGCATAAACGTAATAGGTTCCATCTTCATTCAAAACTTTAAAGCCTGCGTTGTGATTGCCAATGTTCACTTGATCCGTAGAACCTTGAACAGGAGCTCTTCTAATACGGAATTGAGAATCTTCTGATGGTGCTTGCGACAAGTCCGTACTTGGTGAATATGAGTAATACGGAACTTTGAATTCACCCAAATGCTCCACTTCTTTGTTCTTCAATGAATGAATAAGTGTGTTACGAACGACACGATCCTCGACGTTTGGTGTTCTCTGGGATGCAATTGGCCCCCCAGTAATTTTACGTTTTCCTTTAAGAGCTGGATCCTTTTCATCAAACTGAATAAGAGCCAAACTTGTACCATTCACATAATCATATTCATTGGGGTGCAAAATAGTTTGCTCCCCATGCACTTGATAATAATGATTTTCTTCAATTCCACCTGAAATGGGATCATTAAAGTTCAATTTCATGTCATTTCTATTGTCCCATGCACCTTGAGTATCCCAGCCCATATTAACGGACCCTCCAACACCGAAGTGACTAGAAACCACAGCGCTGGCAATTTCAAAATCTGCAGCGCCCCCAAAAGTAAAATTTCTCATCATCGGGTCGTGAACACGTCCTACATCCGTTCGATTCCCTTTGAAATAACCGTTTATACCTTGACCTGTAGATGAATAGGCATCATTAGAATAATAAGATACGGGCAAAATAGCAGACTCTGGCGTTATTTGTCCATCATTAAGACGAACAAAGTCTTGTGTAAAATACTCGCTACTTGAGGCTGAACCAAACTTTGCGTAACCAACTACCGGTCTTTTTTTACCTTTCTTATCCTCGTTAGCAAAGTCCTGCATGCTAAAAGAAATCCCAAACGAATTCCCAACCATTGTAACAGGTGGAGCTGCAGTCCCCCAAGCAAGGCTACCTGCAATATTGTAGTTATTCACCTTATTACCAATTGAAGGGGTAAAATTACTTCGAGCAAAAGATAAACTAGAACCAATACTTCCCTTTTGTCTTCCCTTTTGTCTTCCATTTTCATCTTTACTCCCGTCAACATTTAGTCCAATACCATAATTTAACGACACATTGCCATCAAAAGACAAAGACAAGTTAAAATCATAATTATTATGCGCGTGAGACCTACCCAATCCAAGTTTAGCGGTAACCCCAAGACCGTTATCACTATCTAAACTCAAGCCAATATTAAAAGGACTTGTATATCCAATATAGGAGCTAGCCCCCAAAGAAGCACCTAGACCTCTATAATTATTATATCGAATTGATGCCGTAAACTGGTCTTGATCTCCAATCACGTCTCCTCCAAAAATTTCAAGCATTAGGCCATAATTAACTCCCAACGTCCAAGACTCTTTCATATCTGTTTTCGTCTCAATGTAGTCACTGTATTCCTTATTACCATTTGACAAAGCAATAGGCAAGACTTCATCTTTATCTGTGTATTCACTCAAAAACTCATCTGGTAGCCCTCTCATGTTACGTACTAATGCCCCCACGTTTAAGTTCCAACCCAAACCTACCCAAGATGCCTCATCGTCCATAGATACACCGGCGTGATAGGCAATATTCACCGGGTAGCCGCCATTCGGTCCAGGCAGATTAAACAAAGGTATATTGTAATTAAAATCTCCTGTAAACAAGTCTACCATTTGAGTTGTACCAATGGGCTCGAAAGATTGCACCTCGGGCTGTGAGGGTCCTTCAGTTAATGCCATTGAGACTGATGGCTGGATCATTTCGAAAATCAAACTCAACGCAAGCGTCATTGAAATTCCTTTAAAGGTTCTCGATTGTCTTAATCGTAGAATATATCCTTTCTTATTGTTTATCTCCGTTTTACGCATTTTCAACATAACACTCAGTAAATAATTCTTTATTCAATTTTATTCGGATCAATCCTTGACCGAACAATTCATCTCTATAGGTAAAGTAGACATCATCTTTTGGTTTCATCTGCATGAAATTAAACATGATATCAATAGTCGGTTTCAAACCGTAGTTTCTTTCATAATGATGAAAAATGGCAGGGTTGACATGTCCGTTTTCATCAATGTATACATCTTTCTTTAACTCAAAAGACAAGTATCCTTCACGTCCTAGGGCTTCTTGCTTCGAGTTTGTTTTGTAGTCTAGAACAGAACCTCCATCCTTTCTACTAATTCTTAGATGAACCGTAAACTGGGGGATTTCTTCATTGGAAATAGCAGGTTCGAATTTCAAATCAAATTTCAAGTCTGATGATTCTTCGCTAACAATAAACCCATTTTTTGGATCATTTACATATGCCTCCCATTCCTCACTATCCTTAAAAGACGTCTTTTTCTCACCATCACAAGCGAAAAGAAACAATAGTGAAGCTATGTAGAGTACTCTTCTCATTATTTATTAACGTAATCTAGCACTTCTTCAGTAACATCTTCAGCCTCACTAGCATACATTAGAGCGCCATCTCCAACAGCCGAAAACAAATAATCATATCCATTTGCCTCACCAAAAGACTTTGCTTTATCATTGATCGACTTTCGAATTTGATTGAAGTACTCCTCTTTTAAGCGATAGTTCTCTTGCTCATAATTATTCTGCAGCTTGAGA
Source organism: Flavobacteriales bacterium (assembly GCA_013373595.1). Lineage (GTDB taxonomy): Bacteria > Bacteroidota > Bacteroidia > Flavobacteriales_D > Crocinitomicaceae > UBA4466. The sequence continues at coordinate 8,546 of JABXHO010000029.1, forward strand.
AAGCGACTCTTCAAATCTTCAAATCGATCCAATTCTTCTTGGTTCGCATTATCCGACTGAACTTTATTAGAAAGTAAGGTAAGCTCAAAGTTCAGACTGTCCAGTTGACTTTTTCTAGTGCTCACTATCTTTTCAAGATCCTTTTCCAAATCTCTCTTTAGATTACACTCTTCATGAACTTCCGCATAATCAAAATATGCCATCTTCTTTTGCTGATTTAACGCCAATAGACTAAATACAATAGAGACAACCACTAAAAGCACTATCCCTCCAAGAACTATATTTTTCTTCATTTATCTTAATCGTTTGATTGATTTGCGTTTATATAATCCGTACAAAACTCACTTGTGTAATTATTAAAAAATCGCATGTATAATTTTTCCTTCTTACTGTTTATTACTTCTAAATAGAAGAAACCACGACCAATACAATAACCATTAGTTGACACATCAATTTCTAAATAGTTATCTCCATAAGTGGTTGCTAGAGCCGGATAATCTGCTTGTGTTTTAACCAATTCGTCATTTTGGTTATAGATGTTAAACTTTAAGTCATCTGCATCATATTCTTGATCAAAAACGAATCGAATTTGTCCTTCATTCATAATATGGTAAAAGCCATCCAAGCTGTATTTCAAATGACCGTACATTAGGCTTGGCTGTGGGCAAGGGAATGAAGTAATTACATCTCTAAAACCATCTCCATTTAATATTGAGGTGAATCGAGCAACTGTCGCACTATTTCCTCTATCCACTTTCTCTTTTAACACCCCGTTCTCATACAGGAAAATTTCACCATTACCACTACCTCCTCCTGATGTAGTAAACTTTACCCGAATCCGCGAATTGTCGTTAAGCGACATGTAAGATGAGTAACCTTGAGAAGGCGAAAAGAGTTGAGACCAGTAGTAATTATTAAAAACGCTCATTTTAAAAAATGAGGCGAATTCTTCGGTTAAAATTGCCATAGAATACGGCGAGCTATTTGGGTTTAAAGTTGTTGGGCGAAACATGCTAAGTTCATCATCATTCATCAAAACAGTTGTAAACTCCACCCAACCTTCTTGATCATGTCGGATTATGTTCTTTGAGAGAGCTCCAAGAAATGTTAATTCATCATGCCCACTCACCAACAATGAGTACGTGTTTGGCACCTCCATGTACTCCGGGTCGCGTTGCTCCCAGAACGCTTCATATCCCAAGTCAATTTCTCCAGTATACGTCTGTCCAGAATACACATATTCAACAACATAAATACCTGGCAGCAAAGGCGTACCATTTGTAAATGATGTAATCGGGGTTGCTGAAGAATTAAAAAATAAACTTCCGCTTCCAGCACTTAACCCCGTTTCTTGATGTGTTACAGAATAGGTGAACTGTGAAGTGTTATTCGATGAAGCTACCGAAAACGAAATAATTGCAGTTTGGTCACCACCACAATTTAAATGACGGATAACGTTTGGTCGAAAACGATAAGTCACTATTTCATGCATAAAAGGGAGAAGGTTAAAATTCATCATGGTTATTGACGCTCCATCCTGTATACCAACACCTAGCTTATACGTATATTCTGTAGGAAGGGATTTAGTAACCAATAATTGCTGATTAGCTTTCATCGTCAACACATCATCTACAACCTGAAATTGGACTTCTCGGACATCAAAGTTAATGCTCAATGGTGCACTTAACGATCCGCTCTGAATAGTACGAACACTCGTTCCATCGAAATAAATACCGTACTCCAAATCCGTGTAAGAGTCAACTTGTATGGTGCTTCCTGCAAACCCAATAAACTGAGGTGAAGCACTCAACGGATCTAATTTAGCTACAAACCCAACATCATCACCTTGTACAGTATACAACTCAACTGATCCCACTCCAATTCCACCTGAATTGGCTCGAATTGTATTCTTCATAGACTCAAGCCCTGTTGACCCAGACTCCAAAGTCAAATCTCCGTATACATCAACGGTTTGATCTAAAATACGATTTCCATTAGCATCAAATACTGCAACAAAATGAGTTCCTGCTACCACCGAACTAAAAATGTGAGTATTCGAAGCGCTATTCCCTGTAAAAAATTGCACACTATCTACTGGCATCCCAATACTATCTATCATATAACTATATGTTTCAGAAAGATCTGCTATTGGTACACGAGATATCATATAATGATACGGTCCAGTAGTTGAAAGTGATGAAATATCTACCTGAACTTCACCAAGCTCAGTAGAGTCATTCCATGAAGCGGATACAGGAATGGCCAATTCAAACTTCATCCAAGGGTGTGTAGCAGGGTCTGCTGCATCCGAACTATAATATTTCATTCGGGTGTATTGATCGTTGTACAACTGTAGCTGAAACATTACACCGTAGTTTTCAGTATTACTTAACGCCCATTCATCCCAAAATGAACGCATATCCACCACTTTGTTTTCATTCCCCTGAGGGGTAGCTGAAAGAACCTCCAACGGAGTTGATCCAATCGTAGGCTGGCTATAATGGGTAACTTCATTTTCCTCCCAAGGCTCGATAATCTTTCTGAACTCGGACGTATTCGGACGAGAAAGCGGGTAATGATCGTAACCTGACAAATATAAATCTGCCTTGTTAATATTAAAGGTTGGATCCATCCACAATCGAAATTTGAGTAAAGACCTTGAATCATACCATGAACCATACGTCCAATTTTCTGCGCGAAATAAACTATAAGTTCCGTAATTGTTCTCACCATAATCCACTCCATTTCTCACCAAGTCATAGATCATTGCATCATCAGTGTAATTAGGACCAGGGTTAAAATCAACTGTAAACTCCCCGTCTTTGGCACCAACAATAAACGCCATATAGAGCTCCTCTGAAGTGCTATCATCAGTAACATGGACCCCGTACCATCCAGAGGACAAACCATTCAAAGAAGCGCTTGAACCTAGATTTGATCCAGAGCTACCTTCAATCCAACTATATGTATAATTACCACTTCCTCCTGAAATGTCAGGGCTGATCGATCCATCGTTTGTTGTAGAATCAGTTGCATGATTAATAACTGCATCGGCAACTATAAATGGAGAAGAATAAACTACTTCAACATATGGACGAAAAGGTGCGCTTTTGTATTCCTTAGAATAAAAATACTCTTCACTATAATTGACTGTTTCGTTACCAGCCCGAAGAAGCCATCCGTAATTCACTTGCGTACCATTGTACATATTAATTACGTCCGAAGTAATATCAAAACTATACAATCCATTAGCCTTTTCAAGGAGTTTAATTGTAGTCCCATCAGTTCTGGGTTGATTTGAGTATGATATACTTGCTTCGCTCCAACTACTCTCAAAGCGTTCTAACAAAAAATCTTCATTACCACTCGTTGTATAGCCCGTGTGCTTATACAGAAATAGTTTTGCAGAAGAAATAACAGCGTTTTCAGGAATACTAGTTAAATCAACCTGAATAGCTGTTCGAAACATCGCAACTCTAACATCTTTGGAGCCCGCAACGAGCACTTCACTATTTCCATAATTAGAGGATGGACTCCCAGACACTAGGTACGCGTCTTTCGACAAGGGGATATTAACCGTTGTTTGAGCAAAACTTAAATGCCACTGCAACAAAGTCCCCAAACACATTAATGTGCACAGAAAAATTCGTTTCATAGGAAAGATTATGGATAATTAATTTCGATTGGAGAGAGATAATTCAGCTGAAAATTCTGCAATTGTACTTTAACAGAGTACTGTCCAGTTGAATCTAGGTATCCAACTGGAACTGAAAGAACATTTCCGGAAATATACCCTTCTTGTAAAAGCTCTGCATGACTATACTTCACTCTGGCCATTGGTCGATTATTTGACTGGTCGTATACGCTAATCATAACTTTACCGACAAAATCAGTATCATTCACCCAAATATCAGCCTTCATTGTTTCTGAAGGAATTAACGTATCCATCGCTAAAGTGGAATCAGTTACAAAAGAAATTGACACCGAAACTGAATCTAATTGTGAGAAAGAAGTATTACAATAGAGACAGAATGAAATGGTTAGAAGTAAAAAATGGTTAATCATTACGGTATTTTTTATTAGGCATTATAAATATTGGAATTTTCACCTATTCGGCGAAGAAAAGCATTAAACGTAGTGAATGTACTTAAGTTATTAACTTCACTGTTGCACAAACAGCTACGATTTTATTAAGTATTCTCGATTATGAAATTGATCAAAAGTGGCCGGGGTCATTTGTATTCAGGTTTAGTAATGTAGAAGGTTCTTCGAAGGATGCAAGGCTCGTTTCTCAACTCGCTTATAATCTATCTTATTTTTTTCTTTATCTCGGTTTATTAAGTATGGCGTAAATGTACATTTTTTTTTGAAATGAACACCCTCGAATTTCCTAACGGTCGTTTTTAGCTTCTAAAAGACACTCATTTTAATATATACTGTCCTTATACCTTTCTAATGAATTGCGAAAACTTCTCACGCTTGCTTCTTGACACATCAACGAGATAGCCATCTTCCATCTCAACTTTTCCGCCGTCCGATTTTAGATACTTCAAAATACGGTTCACGTTGATCAAATGGGATTTGTGTGTCCTGAAAAATATGCTTTGGGGCAAAACATTTTCAAAATCCTTTAAGTTTCTAGATACTGTCATTTTCTTTTCACCTGCCAGAATTAACTTCACATAGCTTCGATCAGCTTCAATTCGAATGATATCATTGATTTGTACAAAATCAAAACCATGAATCGTCGGTATTGCAATTTTCTGATGGTTATTCTCATATACATTCATCATCGCTTGCAATTGATTTTTCTGAAATCCACGCTCTTCTTCCGAGTTGGTTCTTATTTTCGAAATACTCTGTTTTAGCAGTTCTATGTCAATCGGCTTTAGCAGATAATCCACCGCGCTATACTGAAAAGCTTTTACGGCATATTCATTGTAGGCGGTAACGAAAATCACATTTATCCTACTTGAATCAATACAGTCCAATAAATCGAATCCTGTTCCATTCGGCATTTCAATATCCAGAAAGACTACATTAGGATTAGTTGATTGAATTAATTTGACACCTTCTAGGGCTGAACTTGCTTCCCCCGTTACGGTCACATCCTCGCAGAACTCTTCCAAAATTAAACTCAAATTTTTCCGTGCATCCGCCTCATCATCTATTATAACTGCTATCATTCTATTACTGGGATTGAAAAATATACTCGTGTTCCAACTATTTCACCTTGATCGTCGATTCGATCTTCCACTTCAAAAAGAAAATGCGTGCTCGACTCCTCGTGCAACAACCCTAATCTTCTTTTGGTGATGGATACACCCGAAGACTTAGCTGTGCTATGTTGTTTCGATCGATTTTTTAATGCCGCATCTCTTCCTACTCCGTCATCAAGTACTTCACAAAAGAATTGCTCGCCAATCGAATCAATTTTTATCTGAACAGTTCCTCCTTCTTCTTTGGACATCAATCCATGCCAGATCGAATTTTCGACAAAAGGCTGAATGAGTAGTGTTGGTATTTTTGAAGATTCATCGATATCGTCTGAAACCTCGATTGTCCATTGCAATTTATTTTTAAAACGGAGTGTTTCGAGTTCAAGGTATAATTTTAAGGCTTTCAATTCGTCATCAATTGGCACCCAAATCTTCTTAGAGTTCTCTAGCGTTAACCTCATCAACCCAGAAAATTTCACCAAATATTCATTCGCAATTAAGCGTTCATTTTCAAGAATAAATCGTTGAATCGAATTCATTGAATTAAAAATGAAGTGCGGATTCATTTGCGCTGTCATCGCATGTTGCTGAAATTTCTTGATTTCATTTTTCAACTCATTGGTTTGATGCAATTTTCGAACTCTTCTTCGATAGAGAAGAATAGTAACTACAACAACAAAAAGGAACATCAACAAGATGAACCACCACGTTTCCCAGAATGGAAGAGCGATAGCCAGAGGAATAGCCTTACTTACCTCCCAATTACCCTCTGGGTCAAACACCTCAATTTCTAATGTATAAGAACCACTAGGAACGGAAAAGAACATCGCCTTTAACTCTTTAGTGTACTGCCATTTAGCGTTCAACCCACTAAGTCGATAACGATAATGATAATTGCCTGGTGTTTCAAATCCAACAGCTATGAACCTCACTTCAATATCATTTTCGTCGTAGTGTAGATCCAACAATCTATTTTCTTCCACGATTTTTCCGTTCAACTTAAGACCATTGACATGAAGTTGCGGTTTCGATTTCGACCTGAATGATTCATTGATATTGATGAGACTAACTCCTTTTGAAGAACTCACACACAGTTGATCACCAGATATTGATATGTCAGTTAACAAATTGGAAATCAATCCGTCTGATTTTTGAATGACAGTAACCTTTTTCTGTCTAGGATCTATTCGAAAAAGCCCAACACTCGATGTCCCCCAAATGATGCCATTCTTATCTTTTCGCAGTTGTTTTATGAAAGTACTCTTCACAACTGGCCCTAAATCAACAGGTGAAATGGATTTCTTTGTTGGATCAAAAAGCACAATTCCTCCCTGAGCATTCGAACACCAGATATCATTGTTATCGAGCTGTACAATTCCAGAAACCGAAATGTTTTCCACGTATGGAATTAAGGTTTCTGTCTCCAAATCAAATCGAAAGATTCCTCTATCAGAGATCGTCCAGATGTTTTTCTGATGGTCGACTAGTTGGTCTTGCAATCGATTTTGCTTCATCCGATCCGTCTCAAAAAGAATTGTATTCGTATTCCTATCCCATAAACAAGCACCAAATGACCCAGCCATAGAGAACACATTATAGTTGTACTTTAACATCCTTTTACAACTGAATATGGAAGAATTTAGATTTACCGGTCTTGCGAATTCAGACATTATCTCCCTCCCAACGCTATCAAATCGAGAGAATCTCGCTGGAGCATGAACATATAATTCGTTATCAAAAAAATCCATTCCTAAAATATATGCTCCCCCTTGCACAAACCCTTTTTTTTCAGCTGTTAAGATGGAGATTATGTCAATAACACCCGACTCATACCCAACTGCCAATTGATCATTTTCCAAGAAAATTTTAGTCACTAAACTTTCCGATAACTCTTCGCCTATTTCGTAGTTCCAAACATGAAATGGCTTAAAACAGTGTGCTCCTACGCCTGTTTCAACTACCCAAACATTTTCATCATCATCGAGTAACTCAGGAATAAAAATCCCTTTAGAAAATATCTCATACTCTCTAGTTTGACTATTATCCATTAAAAACAACCCCTTTCCTTGACTTCCTAACCAAACCTTATCGTCTTGTCGAATAATCTGATTATTCCCTCTATTCGAAATTGAAAATTCCAAGTTATTTGGATCCATTAAGACCTCGTGAGAACCTGTTAAGATTGTTAATGAATCCCTATCCCCATAGCACGTGCGCTTGGGTACAATCATCGTTTCTCCCCATTCGGGATGCCGGAATTTTCTACGCTCTACCAATCCATTCTCATCATAAATGGATATCTGATAGTCTTTACTAAGGCTTAATTCTCTACTCTCTTTTTTCTCTAATTTTGAAAATAAATTTTCTTCTTTGCCAGTTAAAAAGACCTGATACTGGCTCTCTTTATCCATTTCGTGAATAATACCTTCAGAATTAATATGAACCAATCCGCTGTATTTATATGATAGGTACAATTCTTCACCTGCCAAGTGTATCCCTTGGATAATCGCTGTTTCTTTGAAAAAGGTGGATAAACTTTTCGCATATCTGGATATAACGACCTTTCCATTTTCAATGTAGCACAATTCATTATTCATCACCCCACACCACATCTTCCCAGAATCATCTTCATGCAGAACAAACACATCTGGATGTGGCAGTCCCTCATTCACTCCAAAATACTCGAAGGTGTATCCATCGAAACGACTCACTCCATTATCCGTAGCGAACCAAATTGCACCATCCCTCGCTTGTATAATATCATACACGGTTGAGGATGGTAATCCTTCTTCCATCGTGTAAGTAGTATACGCTGGTTTTTGAGCCACTAACCATGGACTTAGGACACAGAACAATATTGTAGTGATTATTCTAATGAAGTGATTATTTTTTGATGATTTCTTTATCCATCTTCCCATAAAAAAACCACCCGCTCAAAACTAAGAGCAGATGGCATTTAGGTAATACGGTCAATCGTATTATTGTAAAAGGTAGGCTACGCAAATGTGCTACTTTTTTCCAATAAACATCATTCGTAACTTCCCATTGGTAGATATGAGTTTCCGAAGTGGGCGATATCAGTACATTGGCTATTAAATGATTCATCATCTCCAAAAAACACGCGTCTCCTTTTGATAAATGACCACCATCGAGTCTCTGCCAATTGTCTTAACCAAAATGCCATCATAAAGCGTTTCTCCCTTTCTTAAGGTGTGCTTGTATCCATCTACACTGAGAATAGCAAGGGGGTTCTTGGATGTTGTTCTACGTACTTGACCATAATATTTTATATCTGGCCAATCGACACCTCTCTTTACTGGACGGGCTACAGGACGGTTAACCGCAGGATCTGCTGTTTGAGGCGCGGATGCGTTATACGATTTCTTTGTCTCACCAAAAGGGTCACGATAATTCAACTGAATGGAAAAGGTATCTCGCGAGAGGCTAGCGAACGAAATGGGTTTGTTTCGCGTAGGAGGAGCAATTTCCGTTTCTTCACCAAAAAAACCATCTTTTACACGAAAAAAGGCCTTGTACCAAATAAAGGCAACCACTACAATTAGTATCCCTGTAAGTGCTTTGTTTTTCATAAAGTCACTGTAACCTGATTGACTGCTGACACCCCTGCTGAATTTCCTGCTTCATCCGTATTGGTTACGCGCCAGTAATAAGTATCTGGCGTCAAATCAACGTCTGTGGTATTTCCAATAATGGATACAGTGTTGGAAATAGCTCCAAAAGCAGCATCAGTTGCAATTTCCAGGGTTGATGTTATCGGAGATTGGACCGTTCCTACATCCGTACCATTGCTCCACGAAAAAGTGATAGTTCCCTGCTGAACGCTTGTTAAATCACCTGGATTTGTGAGAATAGCAAGATTGGGGTCCGTTTCGTCAATCAAAAGTTGATGGATCGTAAAAGGAGTTTCAACCGCTCCAAAATACGCCTTCACCCCCCATTGATACTCTCCCTCTGAAAGCAATCCACTTGGAACCGTATAGTTCGATGTAAAGATACCATTCTGAGCTTCAATCTCAGTACCAGTGGAGAAATCACTTCCCTGACGAATCGAAAATTCGTAGCTCGTTGCCCCAGACACAGGTATCCAAGAGAACCCATTTGAAAATTGTGCGTTTTCATACGCTCCATCAGCGGGATAGTCCAACACAACAGAACCTCCTGTTCCTCCTGAAGGCTGAACGCCGACCCAAAATTTAACTGGGCCAAGAATTTGAGACTCATACCCTCCATTTAATGCGGTTAATCGTAACTCGTATTCATTTGAATCTAGGTCATAGAAGAAGTCTGTTCCTGTAACGATCGTATCCAACGGATAAGAACTGATCGATGTGAAACTAGGAGAAACCACCTCTAAATGGTATTTCGACGCACCTTCCAATTCTTCCCATTTGAAATGAACTGGATTTTGATTCACTGTATCGTTTACCGAAGGTAAAATCAGGACAGGCGTATCCTCTGTGATATCTTCTGCTACTACCTTATCGCAACTTGTTGCAAGAATGCCTAAACCTATAAGTATTAATAATGCTCTCATCTTAAATAGTTTTGAATGAGTATTGTTGTAAATAATCCTTTCTCTCCGTCGGCTTCTTTTTTTGTAAACTCAAATGAAACATTGAGAATTTTCGCCAACTTAAATCGTTTTTCCACTTCGTAAAGGAAGCGGACCGTATTGTTGTAATTTCCTCTCAACACCACCCGATGCGTATTGATCGCGAAATCTGGGTGCTGAAAATGTAGAACTTCATTGATTTCATGTACGGATATCCCTTTCGCATTCGCGGCGAAGAAGTTTAAAAACTCTTGCTGTACCTTTTCAATAGTATTTCCTTCTTCCCCTAACAAACGATTGAGTTGAGCGATTTCAATTTGCTTGGTTTTAATTTGATCATCCGCCGAGGCTGCTAGCACCAGTTTTTGCTCGAGCTCCGTTCGGTAGTTTTTGATTTCCAAAGTTGGTCCAAACCCTCTTTTGTACGCAACAGCAGCTAGTAACACACCCAAAACGAGTAGGGCATAATTTTTCTGTTTGTAGGTATATTTATCAAAGAATGTCATTCGTCCAACGTAATTTGAAGTTCAAACTCTGCCCAATCTTCCGTCGACTTTAAGTAGTTCAATAGCTCGACACTTTTCACCCAAGCAAAGCGATCCATTTTCTCAATCCAATCGTCTAGGATTTCGTTATCTTTTGTGATTCCCGCAATCCAAATATGCTGTTGATCTACCTCGACACGTTGCTTTTCCTTCAGTTTTCCAACCACGGGAAATACCGTCATATCAGAGAGCGTGATCGATTTTGGAACACTTGCTCCAATTTCATCCATGTAATAAGATAAGAAACTTGATGCATTTACTCCAGCACTATTGATCAATTGCTCTTTACGTGTTTTTTCTTGAGAGAGTCGATCGAGCATCGAAATGTTCTCGGTATGAACCGACAAATCCATCTCCAATTGAGCGATCTGATCATTCAGGTAATTCTGATAGAAATAGTTAATGATGAGCGCCAAGAAGATCACTCCAACAACACCAATCCCAACAGTCTTGAACTGGTTGTATTGATGAAGGTTCTCTCGATTTGTTTCCCCCTTCTCTTCTCCATCAACGAGCCACTGGTTTTCAGCACTTCCATTGATCCGAATTGCTTCAGCCAATAACCCTTGCGTTGTCCAAAAATCGTTACGCCAACTTGCTTTTTCTTTCGGAGTTTCAGCTCGCTTGAAGGTTTCTACCTTGCCCTGCTTCAGTGCAATTTCGAACTGGGTTGAAACTGACTCATCTTCCAAGATACCGCAAATCGGAGAATAACCACAACTCACACCGTAGAGAAACCATTTTTGCTCGTCAAACTGCTTGAGATAATCAGAAAAAAGTGCTTTTCGACAAAACGAAACCGTCATGTTCTCTCCATCATCGTAGGTCGTGAATAAGAATTCATTCGGGTTTCCATTCATGATTAAGTCTTGGCGATAATTGCCATTACTTTCAATTTTTCGAGAAAGCACTCCCGTACCAAGCACGTGAATGTGATAGGCTTTGTACTTTCCAAAATGTTTGACCACCTCATCCAAATCACCAAATGATTGAAATGAATGATTGGCGCTTGTCCCCATACTCAACTTTCCAGCCGAAATCGTACAGTCACCCTGTCCGAAGTCTAAAAAGACGACGACTAAGGAACGTGGATGCCATATATTGGAGAATCTACTCATTAATAAGTGACGGTTGGTCTTATTAAGATGTGTAATTTTGATTTTGCCCTCGATTTTTTTCGACTACTAAACAACCATTTAATAATTGGAATTTTAGATAAAATGGGAACCCCATTTCCAGCATCGGATTTTTGCTTTTTTTCTAAGCCTCCCAACAAAATCATTTCTCCATTCTTCACACGAACCATTGATGCAAAGCTTTGAGTTAAAACATTTGGCGGAGCAGTAGAACCCTCCACCCCTTTGAAATCATTTTGGTCAACAGAAATAGTAAGTGTAACATGCTCATCCGCACTCACAAAAGGCTTGATCGAAACACTTAAATTCGCTTCAATGGGTTTCCATTGTTGCGATTGTAACACTCCTTGATTGGTTACGGACGTCTGAACATTTACTTGAACTTCCTGATAATACGTTGTCTCTCCAATTGAAAGCGTTGCTTCGTGCCCGTTCAATGTCGAAATCTTTGGTGTACTTTCAATATCAATAACACTATTGTTTTCCAAGGCCTGTAACGAGACATAAAAGTTCTCTGTCACTTGTCCCAAATTAACTAAACCGAAACCTGTAATTGTATTCAGAATTCCGTTAATCGACTGGGCTCCCAAGGTAACGTCAACTCCAGAACCTCCTATTGTACCAGTTGTTGGTGTTGGTGCATCTTTGATGCCCGCACTCACTCCAGTGATATAGTTCGCGCTTTTATCAGAAGTAATTAGCATTACATCAATCTGAACCATTGGCACTACGACGTCAACGGAAGAAATAAACGTTTTCAACTCATCAATTTTGCGCGCACTTCCGGTAAGAATAAGTCCATTTAACTCAACAAACTCCTTTACTTCCAAATCGGTCATCATATCGTTAGGAATTGCAGTCTTCACCGATTCAATGGTTCTGTTATTAAGTCGAATGAGCTCGGTTTTACGTAATCCCTCCACTTTATTCTCGCCTAACATATACACATCACCTTCCTTCTTGACAGAATAATTAGTTCCGTTTAATACCATTTGAGCCAGTTCATCAAAACGTACATCTGTAAGATCTAAATTCACTTTTCCTTTGATATCGGAATAAATCACGTAGCGTACTCCCGTTTCCTCGGCTGCAGCTTGAATAAAACCTTCTAAATCAACATCACGTGCGAACACATCAAGCGTCCCCACATCATTCTTCAATAAGACAAAATCGCCATTCTTGATTTTCGATGCGTAATTATCTGGTCGCGCATTAGGTCCTGTAACAGGTTGACTTTTCTGTCCTTTACTGATCGTGTAGTAGTCTCCATTCTTTTCCAGTTCCAATTCATTCGACTTCACAAACATTTCCAACACTTGTTCATGTGGTCGATTCAAGAAATACGCATTCACCCGTTGATTCCTTACCTCTGGATCCACTACGAAATTGAACTTAGACACCCGCGTCAGTTCTTCCATTACTTGCCACAGCGTATCATTTTTCAAGTCCATTGAAAGGAACTTATTCGCAGGATTGTACGACACTTCTGGTTTTCTTGGAGGCACCACCACAGGCTTCACGACGGCTTTCTCTCTTTTCTGTATCGAAATAATACTTCCTACAAATTCATATTCGATTTCAAAGTTCAAGTACAAAAACACGAGCATGTCTTTTACTTGCGCATCATAGAAATTGTAGGAAATGAGTTGGTTTAAATCTGGATCGATACTTACGTTCAAGTTATTCTCCAAGGCAACAGAAGTGACCAACTCCGACAGTGGCAAGCCACTTACATTGAGTTGCAACTTATTGTTCAATCCTGGGTGATCTCCCGCTAGATTATCCAAAACATCCCTTAATGTTCCTTCGGAGTATTTTTGTGCTACGGCATTCATCGTGAATCCGCAAAACAAAAGGGTTAGTATGACAAGTATTCTTTTCATTAAATTCCAGATAGTAAAGGGTAAACTTCCTCCAAAGAGGTTGTTCCTTCTATTAAAACTTCGTAAGCGCGTGTTGCAAGATTTTTTACGCCCCGCTCTTTTAGTAATTCATCCACTTCGTGATCATTTCCTTTGATCGCCACTGCTAATTTTTGATCAATTGGGATTACTTCGTACAAGGCCATTCGTCCTTTGTAGCCCGTATAGTGACATTGATCGCACCCCACAGGGGCCATCACTTCTTTTGGTATTTCGAACCCGTCAATTGAAGGCCAATCTAAGGGATTGAGTTCTGCTTTTACCGTACAATTCGTACAGAGTTTTCGCACCAAGCGTTGTGCTACAGATGTGTTTATTGTATTGGCAAGCAAGAACGGAGGAACGCCCATATCGATCAAACGTGAGATGGTTCCCCACGCAGAATTGGTGTGAATTGTTGACAAGACCAAGTGACCAGTTAACGCAGCGCGAATGGCCATTTGTGCTGTTTCTCCGTCACGGATCTCCCCGAGCATGATCACATCTGGATCTTGACGCAGAAACGATCGAAGCGCGCTCGCAAATGTCAATCCGATTGATTCTTTCAGTTGCACTTGATTGATTCCATCCAAGGTATACTCGACTGGGTCTTCCACTGTAACAATATTGCGTTTCTCTTGATTGAGCAACTTCAATGTTGCGTATAAAGTCGTAGTTTTTCCCGATCCCGTCGGTCCACTAATCAAGATGATTCCATTTGGTTTTCGGACACCTTCCAAGTATTGTTTCTTCTCAACAGGAGAGAATCCTACTTTGTCTAAGCTGATGGATGAAGCATCATGTCCGAGGATACGCATTACGATTTTCTCTCCGTGTAATGTTGGGAGAATCGACACACGAATATCGAAATCCTGGTATTCAATACGGCCATCTTGTGGAAGTCGCTTTTCCGAAATATCGAGGTTTGATCGGATTTTAATCTTGTTCACCAATTCAGGATAGTCTTCCTTGGCAATAGAAAAACGTTGAATTAGGTTTCCATCAATTCGAATTCTGATTCGTGCTTTCTCACCATAAATTTCAATGTGAATATCACTACTTCCCAATCGATTTGCCTCTTGAATCAATCGATCCACGAAATCGGTATTGGCATCGAAGGAAATTTTCGCATCTTCTCCATCCGTATTGCGATAATACCTCCCCAAACTACGTTGAATAGTTTCCTTTGAGCACGTTTCCAGCTCTACCTCAATTCCCAATAAAGCCGACAACTCCTCTCGGGTAAGTTCTACATCCATTGTTTCATCGATGTAGAAAGTTACTCCACCATCCCGTTCCGACTTAGGCAAAATTCGGTAATGCCAAGCCAAATCTGATCGGATCAACTGCTGAAGCTCTGCTTCCAATTCGATATGTTGAAGTGTTGCCATCAGATAAGAAGCGTTATGAATTGAAGTTGATCACTAAATGTTACATAGGCAATTCCTACAAGTGCCATATATCCAGCGTAGGGAATTGATTTCTGCGGTTTGAACACCGTTGCAATGACGTGAAAAACCAAGGTAAGCATCGTGCCGATGGTAAAAAATAGGATGTACCAATGGAAGGAAAACAAAGGAATCATCGCTACTAGAAACAGGATGTCTCCAATAGAAAAGAAGTCATTCGTGATATTTACGAATTCGCCAAATTTCACCGAAAGATAGAGCGTTAAACCTAAAAGTAACACGAGTAAAAAGCCCAAATTAAGAGCCATCGTTTCCCAGTTCAAGTTATCCCAGTTGAGTGCGATTGCTCCAACCAGAACCAAAGGGAATAATACCCAATGAATTCCTCGGAAACGCACATCTTGATAAAAACACAAGACCAAAACGGCTATGAAAGCTAATAATATGAACATTAGTCGGGCTGTACTTCTTTTAAGATTCCTTCTTGATCGATTTCCCAAATGTTATATTGTCCATCACCATTAAAATCCTGCACTGCTTGCGCCCTTGCTTTGAATCCTGCGGGAGATGCTTCCATGATAGAAATTTCATAAAGGGCCGTTCCATTTTGCGTGACTAACTTGTGAGGAATATAGTTGAGTTCTCTCAGGTCGGATGAGTACTTCGAATACTGCAAAAAGTAGGCGTATTCAAGGTTATGTACCATCTTCAATTCCTGTTGTGCTTCTAATGCTTTTGTTCGTGATGCCACCCCCGCTTGATTGGGAACGACCAACATGATCAAGATTCCCATGATGGCTAATACGATTAGGATTTCGGCGAGCGAGAACGCATCCACAAATCCCTTCTTCTTATTTCTTCGTGTGAAAATCATTTAATAACGTTGCTAAGGTTAAACATTGGCATGTACATGGAAATCATAATAACTCCCACGACCAAACCAATAATTACTATAATGAGCGGTTCGATAATCGTTCCGATCAGTTTGGTTTTATATTCTATGTCTTCTTGATACTGTTTCGAGATCCGCTCGAAAGTAGTGTCTAGTTGGTTGATCTCTTCGGCAATTTTGGTTAGGGAGATCAATCGTTTGTCAAAAATAGGAAATTTCGCCAAGCCTTGGTGAAATGAATCTCCCTTCATGATGTCTTGTTTGATTTCTTTGATTGCCGATTCAATGGGATAAAAGCCGATCATTTCCTCAACGAGAGACAATGCAGTTACGAGTGGTGTTTTTGCTCCGAGCAATAAAGCCAGACTTTGACACATTCGTGCGGTGTACACCTTTTTCATTAATACCCCAAAAATGGGAAGGCGAAGAATGATTTTTGACGTGATGTTTCGGAATCCATCTTCCTTGCGTTGGGTGTAACCATAAATTACAATTGCTCCTACAGCGAGCAAGAAGTACATCATAAACGTGGAAAAGTTCTTCGAAAGCGCAATGATTTTCTTCGTTAGGTACGGAAGTTCTTGTCCAAATTGCTTAAAGACATCTTCAAACATCGGAACAACGCTATTCAACATAAAGTACAAAACCCCAATCGTAATCAGAATTACAAAACTAGGATAAGTGAATACGCTAATCAGTTGGCGACGGAGCTTCACTTTGTTGGTGAAATAATCTGCCATGTGCCCTAAAATGATTTGGAGTCGACCCGTTTCTTCTCCAATGCGAATACTTTGGTACTCGTACGCCGAAAAATGCCCAGTTTTTTCCAAGGCTTCTCCGAGTGAACTTCCTCCTACGAGGTCCTTCAAAATGGATGTAAGAATTGCGTGGATGCGTTTACTTTCTTGCTCTTCAATCAAAATAGACAAGGCCCGTTGAATGTCAATTCCACTTTCCAGCAGCGAGCTAAACTCCATGTAGAAGTTCTCTTTTGCTTTGTCGGGAAAGGCTTTGCCTAATTTAATCTCCCGTTGAAATATGGATTGTTGTTCAGTCATTCTAAATGCGCAAAATAGTCGTTGATTTTATTCTTTACATCTGGCTCAAAGTAATAGCTCAATGTCATCAAGTCGCCTTTCCATTTAAAGTCGAAAATAACGGTAGTTTTCTCATCTACTTCCTCCAAACGTATAGATTCCGCCTTTGTTTTAGTGTCTTGCCAATCAAAACCTGTTGATCGCATCACGTTTTCTTCTTCCAACTTGTATCTGATCACCTTGTTGTTCTCGAAGAGAAGTAACTCACCACCTTGTGAATTAATGGAATCACATGAATACAACTCCGACCAAAGATTCGATCGGAAAGCAAACCACTCATTGAGTTCTTGATTGATGTCTCCCGTCATTTTCAACTGCTCATTGAAACGATTTACGGAAACGGCAATGAGACCGATCAAAACGCCCATAATCGCAAGCACGACGGTTACTTCAAAAATGGTGAATGCCTCGATATGTTGTTTTTTTCTACTCAACCCACCAATCTTGTTTAAGAATTACTTTTCCATCTTCTCCGGTAAATACCAACCGTTCAATTGAATCGTTATCGGTTGATTCTCGTTCCAATTTGATGTTTTCGATATCGTCGAATTCATGCTCCATCATGAACAAATGCTTCCACAACTGCGATTGAATTTCCGTTTGCGTTCGCACTTCCTGAAAATTGACAGTAGACTTTGTCGACCGCACGAATACCAGCGAGGCAATGCCAATGCACAAAGCGATTACCGAAATCGCAATCACAACTTCCGCAATACTCGATGCTGGTAATTTTCGCTTCAGAAGCATGCAATCAATTTTGGTTTTATCACTTTTTCTTCTTTGAGCCAATTCGGCACAATCATTTCCTTTGGAAGTAAATCGGATGAAATACGGACGTTCAACAAATGATTCGTGTACTGTCCTCCTCCCGCTCGAAGCGTGAATTTATTCGTGTATAGATGTCCAATTACATCCCCTTTCAACTCTGTTTCTCCGAGGTTGTACACCAGTCCTCCAATTCGACCTTTCTCCATTTTAAGAAGCAAGAGTTTTCTCGAATTTGGCTTTTGCGAAAATAGCAGCACTCCTCCCAGCACTTGCGATCCCTCTTCCAGAAAGATTCCATGTTTATCTGAAGTTTCGTTCCTTCCTTCTTCATGAAGAATCAATGCGGAGGGATAATTCAATTTCACCTTTTTGCCTAGCCGAATGGTTTCGTGTGCCACCACTTGAACCGCACCTGAAAAACCATCCTCGAAACGCACATTTGGCGCAACGATAATTACATTTTCCAATTGACAATTCGCCTTCACGACAATGGTATCGAAACTGTGTAGCACGACATTCCCTGAAATTTTATGGTTCAAATAAAGTTGAGATGTCACACTTACCAAGCGTGTTTTCTCACTAAAGGAAAAGTTGGTGTCGCGGTCAATCGGATCAATTTTGACACAATTCTTGCGGTATTTTTGAATGTTTTCCGTTTTCAAACTGGACTTCAACCCTGGCAAAGAACGCTCACTTAATTTTTGCTTTCCATAAATGAGTTTGTCGCCTTTGTATGATTGTCTGGCAATATGTCCACGTTCGGCTCCGCGTTCTCCCAAAAACGCGACTCCTTCAATGCGTGTTTCTCCGCAAAGTTTGAGTGACTGCTTTCTCTCTGGGATATACAACGCGGGATGTGAATGATCCGTTTCGTATCCAACTATGGCTGATCTTTTCACGGTACCGACCTTGTGTCTTGTTTCTGAGACGATCACGCGAAATGCTCCCCAGTCGCGGCGGGTAATCACTGAGGTATCGCCCGAAGCATGAATGAGTTCCTGTCTTCCATTCGATTGAGATCGTGCACCATGAAGTAGGGCGAAATAGTTATTCATCAGAAGGTGCTCCTTCATGTTGTGGTGTCGCTCCAACCGTTTGTTCGCACTGGAAATAAACAATACGCCACTCGCCACCAAACCAATCAATAGCATGAATGAGATGGCATAGCCAAGCGCTGAGCTTGAAACTCGTTTAGACAGTGGGAGTTGAGACATTTACTGATTTTCTTCTTTCTTTCGTTTGAACAATGACCGTTTTTCTTTTGGCTCCGTCTCCTTCGTCTCTTCTTTGGGTTTACGCTTAAACCAAGATCGTTTTTTCTTCTCTCCTTCAGACTCCTCTTTCTCGTCCTTTTTCTTTTTCTCAACGACATCATCCGAAGAAGAAATTAACTCACCACGCTTGTATTTTTCGGTTTTCTGATGTTTCCCGTTCTCATAGTAGCGTATTTTTCCGTGGAGTTTTCCATCTTTCCATTGCTCCGACTTCAACAGCTTTCCATTTTCGTCGTTATAGTAGCGATTTTCCTTTCCAGACATCCGTTGAATCACAAGAGTGTCAGCCGAATTCTTGGAGAGTTCATAGCCCCATACTTGTTCAGCCTTGAAAACGTTTCCATTTTTATCGTACCACTTCTTTGCTTTCAACTCACCCTTGGACCAATCTTCGACAAATACCAATGAGCCGTCATTTCGCCAGTGCATCCATTCGCCTTTTTTCAATCCACGCTTGAAGTTTCCTTTTTCATACAACTGGCCATTATTGTAAAACGATTCGAATTCACCGTCTAATAAAATCCCAGCAGACTCGCCCTGAGTGACCATCACTGCTTGAGCTTTATACCAAAAATAGTACTTGTTCTTTTTGTAATGAAAAATGCCGCGTTTGTCTTCATCTAAGACTGAAAACTCGTATTGTAATCCACCTTGGGTCAGTCTTCGCTTGAGGTAAAACTCCTTGAGTGGTTTCTGCGCAACAATAGGGAATGCGGTTACCATCAATAGGAATAGAAGTAATGATTTCATCAACAATCGTATTAGGAAAGGTGAAGTTAGGGAATTTTAGTTGATGTTATGGGGTTATTGGCCTTCAAAGCTATGAAACTTAACATTATTGAGCAAAATATGGGTTTCATTCACGAAAAATGGCTCCCTTTTCAGGAAGCCATTCTCTATTATCGTTCGATTTTGATGTGATCTAGTACCATGAATTTACGAGTTCGAAAGACTCCCAACTCCATGGGTTTGTACTAATAGCATTCAAGCCACTTCCTCCACCTTGATCAGCCTGTAAGTAATAACTTGTACCTTTAACTTTTAGGTTGTACTTACCTGGATATAGCGCACTTGGAATCAGCTCGAACGTTTCCCAATCCCATGGGTTTGAGCTATCAGCTGTAACGTTTCCGCCACCTCCATTGCTAGCTTGCAGGTAATCACCATTTGTACATTGCAGCACATAATATGGTGCTCCATACAGAGGGCTTTCCATGAGGTGGAATGTTTCCCATGACCATGGGTTAGCTGAGTTTCCTGACGCATTTCCACCACCACCGTTTTCAGCGACAGCGTAATTTCCGTTCCATGTTTTCAAGCAAACACGAATTCCTTTACCATACAAGTACTGGATTGCTTTCGTATCCTCAGTTGAGAACGACCATGTTCTTGTGTAATCTTGGTAGTTCATGATTGAATTTGCATCATAAGTTGGCGTTCCTGGAATGGTGATTCTTCTGTATGAAGACTCGTAACCACTAATGAAGTCTGTATGTCTGAAGCCAACTGCGTGTCCGATACAATGAGAAATATTGTACACTTTTTGAGCAAGCGAAAGTGGACCTGAAGAAACGTATTGGTCGATATCTATGTTTACTAAAATCTGCGATCCCACTTTACCATAATATGGATATTCCGCAGCGGCGGCTTGCGCGAGGTAGATTGGATAGGGATCAAGACTCAAAAGGTTGTCATCCTGAAGCATTCCAGCATCTGATTTAACCAAAAGGTCAGGTGTTCCTGAACTAATAAACGTGAAGTTCAAGCGACAGTTCGAAATTGCATTCCAATTATTAAACGCGTCCTCAATCGCCACTCGCCAATTACTTACAGATCCAGACGGAATCGATGGATCAATTTTCACGGTAATGTTTTGATGGTTGTCTAAACTTACTAGATCAGTTCCGTACGCATGCTTCGCGCTTGCTACCCCTTGAATCGAAGTATTTTCATAAATACGATTTTTAGGAAAAAGAATGTCTCCGTCGACGATAAAATAATCGTTCGTTTCGCGGATCAAGCGCTTATCGAAGCCTAATGATTCGATAACTTTCTCAGGGTTGGCTACAACGTCATCGAAGACTGGTGCCACAGCTGAAGGCGAGCTTTCTTCTCTCTCCAAAGTAGGCGCTACTTTCTTACAACTGACGAAAAGGGCGGAGACCGCCAAGGTCAAAAAAATTGAATTTTTCATGTATATGGTGTTAGTTAAATTACAAGTGATATGTGGTTTTATGTTGTCCTGTTGACAACATAATTGCTTCTTAAAGATAGCATCTTTTTACCATCTTGTGAGTAGATCGAAGCTAAAAAAACTGTCGTTTATTTCTTTAAAATTGAAGTGCTGACAATTAAAGACAGGATGATTATCCCCATCACTCTTCTATTTTATCTTTAGAGTTTATGGTAAGAGTTAGAACTTAAGTAGGAACCAAATGGATCAGTTATTCTTTTCATTACCAGACCATTTAACTCACACAAGCATCCTAACATTGCATAATGCTTTCAAAAATGCACATGATTGAATCATCTATGTCTCATCTTTCGAAATTGGATTTCCTAAACTGCTTTCTACGTGAGTTCACCCTCAAATCCATTCCGATTGTTTTTAAAAGAGGCCGCCTCAAAAAGGGACAGCCTCTTTATTCTAAATACGTGATTAGGTAACTTATGCAACTCTCGTTTACAGTTTAACCATTTTTGCTTTAGCAAGGATTTCATCTGCCGTTTGAATAGACAACGAATAAACTCCTCGGGTTAATGAACTGATGTCGATATTTTGTACACCATGTTGGTAGTTCAACGAATACGCAGCAACACGTTTTCCTGCCATATCGTATACCACCAATTCAGCCTCCAAATCTTCTGCGATCGAATAATCGAACTGAACAAAATCATTGGCTGGATTCGGATAAACAGTAAATGTTGCTTGATCCACCTCTTGAACTTCAATATTTGATAGGTGTTTTGGCGTTAATGTTGGGAAGAACGTGCGCTCATTTGCAACTCCAAATTGATACAAAACACTTTTGGCAATATGCACATGCTTAGCGTCACTTGAAACAATTTCATTAAGAATCGCAATCTGCGCTCCGCTTAAAACATCGTTTGCTTCAATTTGAATCTTCTTGATCTCAATCAAATCTGCCTCATTTGCATCTTGAGGAACAATCGACACGAGTGCTGCCAAAGCAGTAGTATACTCTTCTGCTAAGATTGAGTAATTGTATTCAAACCACTTTGCATCGTTTCCAGTCAGTAGATTCTGAGCGGAAACTTCGTTGTAAAACACGTCTACATCTGACGCATTCTTTTCATTCAAAGTATGCAAAATATAAATTAGTGACTCTTTAGACATCCCTTGTAACTTGCTTTGGTATCCATTTACCAAACCATCGTGCGCTACAATTCCATCTCCTTGATTAGACAGGTGATCACACGTATCGAAACCTCCGATGGATGAATTAGACATATCTACTTGATGACCACATGACGCTGTAGAATTAACATTGTTACCATTGATACTCACACCGCCAGACACGAAGTTTACACCAAAATTCCCGAAGGAAGTGAGCGGAGGATTGTCCGTCGCAATATCTGCGATAACTCCCAATCCATTATTGGTAATGAATGAATTTCTTCCTGCTCCTGCAGAGGGGCTTGAACTCGAACCAACGTCGCCCGTCATATTGACCATTTCCATACCGTATGTTGTATAGTTGTACATGTAATTATTCATCAATAAAGGCAGGTTTGAAGGCATGACATTTAATCCCTCAAAATACATAGCGGTGTTTGCTTCAAACACACAGTTGGTCGTGATCTCTGTGGTGTTGTTCGACTCCCCAATTGCGAAGTAACCGATTCCCACAGCATTTCCTCCTGATACCAATTCCATATTAATCGTGTTACACGAAACAGATGTTACGATTGGATTATTCAAGTAAACTCCGTAGATATAACAGTTGTTAATTTCGTTATCTGTTACATAAGTATTGCGCAAGTTTTCCAGTTGAATACCCGTTTCGAAACCTTCGATATAGTTTTCTTTAATGTCATGCAATTGGCCACCATCACAGTAAATAGCTGAGTTGTTACCCGACCATGAAGCAACTCCCTGTTGAGTTGTATTCACTATTTCATTTCCGCTAATCAAAACTGACTGACATGATTCTGAAGCAATCTGGTGCTCATATCCTTGGAAGACATGCGTCACATCAATATTATTTGATTCCACTTTCGCGTTAATCTCTCCATGTAAAAGGATCGCTCGGAATGTATTAGCAAAATTGTTCGAATTTAATGAAAGGTCTATTCCATTTCGTGATTCGAAACCTGTGAAGTTTGTTGCTTCATATGCAGGCGCAATGAAATCATTTTGAGTAATTGACTCAAGGTATGTCATGCCACTGCTGTAAATCCCGAAGTATTCTCCAACAACTCCCCAAGAACAAGCTGATCCTTCGAATAATGGCATCGCGCCATCTATAAGAAAGGTGTTTCCGGTAATGCTTCTTACGAATGTAGCCTTATCGAGGTAAACTCCAGCTTTACAATTCGCGAAAAGGTTGTTTGTCATTCGTAAATCAACCTGCTTCTGATCATGTGCTTTAATTGCAAAATGTGCATTCTTAAATGTACACTCATTCACAATTCCCTTCGGTTCAGTTGGGGCAGGGTCTGCCTGTGGGTTTTCAACATAAAAGTCAATTCCTCTCCACGTTTGATTCAAGTCACAAGGACGGAAAACCGAGTTATTTGCTCTCAATGTTGCTCCATCAATCACATCAATTCCGGCACACTCGCCAAATACAACATCAACATTGGTTACATCAAGAATAGCATTCTCAACTGTTACGGTTACTCCATCAGCAATGTACACTTTGTTGTCCCATGCCATATCTGTTGTAATCGTAACGTCGCTGCTATAAATTAGGGATGCATTTCCTGCTGTCACGTAACAACAGTCATCCAACTCCCCTATTTCGAGCCAATTCGATAAGATATTACATCCATTTGCCATTTCTACTTCGAGGTAATAGATTCCCGGTTGATTCACGGTAATGTTTGTACTCCCAATTACAGGGTTAAACGTTACACCGCCATCCGCACTGTAATACCAACTGTAAGACAAAGTTCCGATTCCTAAGTCATCAATATCTGAGTCAATTAAAAGATCTTGTCCTGGACAGATTGAATCTTCTAAAGAAGAAATTTCAGCAGACCATGCAGGCATCGTGATGAACTGAGGAAAGTTCAATCCGACTACATTACTTTGAGTATAGTATGACGTTTGGATCGATGCGTTGAACGCAGGTGTGCCTGCCGATAAATCGGGCTCACCAATTCTACCAATAAACGTTGCCGTTGGAGTATTTACACTTGCTCCAGTCCAGTAGGCATAGTATACATCTCCATCTGGCCCCAGTTTGATCCCACTAAGTCTGGTTTGATCGAGTGGTAAGGATTGAACTGCTGCCGTTCCCAAAACAATGTCGTACTGAAAAATATTTCCGTTAGGCGCGTTCCATTCACTCGTGCTGTAATAGAGCATTCTCCCACTTGGTGAATATTCTACACATACCTCCTTAGAAGTCGTAGAAGCAAGATCAACAACCATCACTACATCTGTAGGACTTGTTGAGATTCGTGTACCAGGTGCTGCAGAAGTACTTGCGTTAAACAAGGTAGTAACTACCATTCCATTGGTACTGTCAAACTGAGCATCAGTAGCTGCAAATTCTCCAAACGCTCCTACTCCAGAACGCTGGCTTTGAACTGTGTAAGCAAAATTCCCTACCCCCGCAGCTGGATTACCAAACGTATACACTTCTGGAAGGCTGATTCCTGATGGTGAAATTGTGTACACTCTATAGTTTGCTGTTCCGTAAGTTCTTGTTACTAGATAAAAAGTCAGTGGGTCATCCGAACTTGGGATGAGGATCATTCCTTCTGTTACATTTACATTTCCTGGATCAGTACCTAGAATAGGTAAATTTTGAGTCGGTCCAAAAGTCCCCGCAATGTGATTGTACATTCTGTAAGTAACAGGTCCTGTTACAGCACTAGATGTAGGGTTGGAGAAAATATAAAAGGTGCTATCATCATCACAATCTGGATTGGGCAGAATAACAGCTGGTTGTGTTCCTGAAGGATGTCCCCCAAGTCCAGAACCTGGTGTAATATCATTATGCACAGCATCATAGACACGATCCCCATCGGTATAAAACATTAATTGTCCTGATTGAGGATGCGTTGCTACAGCCGTTCCTTCCCATCCAAGTTGAACATTATCCGCAGAGGTAATATCTGTAGGAATACTTGAGTTGGTTGAGTTGCTAAAGGTTCCTCCAACTGGAGCTATTCCTGAAGGTGCGCTAAAATCGAGCATAATCGGTATGCCATTCGCTGGACTTCCATGAAACCCGAAGATCCAATAGTCTTTTTCGTGTTGTGCAAAGGATGAATGCGCGATAAGCAGCAACATCCCTAAAAAGGTAAGTAACTTCATAATGATTAGATTTAATTGTTTCCATAAACCTATTCATTTATAATTACTGAAGTGTAGGTGGTTTTGCCGTTTACTCGGTCTCATTTTGTGAAACACCGTTCTCATTTTATGACGTCCTGTTCAGTTTGAACGCTCAGTGCGGGACACACTGACAATAAACAACTTATCATTAAAAACAAAAAAAAGCAACCGTCTCCAATTGCTTTTCTATCGAAGGAAATTTATCCTTCTAGGTTTAGTTGTGGTCAGGTTATAATTGTGATTAAAGTTAACTCGGTTTGGCAGTCATTCAATTTAGTTTACCACTTCTACATAAGTAACTACAACTGATCTTCGTACGATCTTGAACAAAATGATCTCGGTACGAACTGCCAAAAATTTCCGAATTGAATTCTCTATAATTTAACCCGTATGAAAACGATCACTATCGCTTGCTTCAAAACTAATGAAGGATAAAGAAATAAATCGGTCAGTTTTGCGAAGAACGACCTCTCGATTTGTGAAACACCCGTTTCAGTTTATGAAAGCAATGTGCTAATCCTCAAAATGATTTCTTCTCTTCGGTCTGGAGAGATCGGCACTTCGATTCCATCCTTCATGAGTAAGAATCCTCCTTCGGAACGAACAAGCTCTTCTACGTGATAAAGGTTCGCAAGATAGGAACGATGAACACGCATAAAGTGCTCTTCTCCGAGTTGCTCCGAAACGAATTTCAGGTTTTTGGAGACGAGTATGGTTGTAGATTCTCTGAGCGTAAGTTCGGCGTAGCTTCCCTCTGCTTTTACACAAATGATTTGTTCTTTGTCAATGAACTGTGTTCCATTGGAGCTAGGCAATACCAGCTTATTGCCGTGAGAAGAACTTTTCGAATCGGTTTTTGTTTGAGCTTTTAATCGTTGTACGGTGTCTTTCACCTCCTTGATATCAACAGGTTTCAAAATGTAATCGAATACGCTAAACTTAAACGCCTTCTGCATGTATTCTTTGTGCGCCGTCACAAGAACAAATTTACACGAATGACTTTCTAGATTTTCCAACAAATCAAAACCTGTTCCGCCTGGCATCTGTACATCGAGAAAAACAACATCCGCTTCAAGTTTTCCAATCAATGATGCTCCTTTGATCACATTTTCGGCTTGTCCAATCACTTTGACACCTTCACAATGATTTTCAAGAATAATCTGAAGGTTTTCTCGCTGGTTCAATTCATCATCAATAATTATCGCTCTTAACATCTTTTCGAATTATAGGTAAGGAAAATCGAACAATCGTGCCACCGCCAACGCGCGGACTCAATTGTAATAAAGGTAACTTGTTTGGCTTATTGCCTTGGAGTTTATGGAGTAATTGAATCCGTTCGTGGGCAAGCGAAATCCCGTGTGATTTGTGTTCGGTCATGTCCGACTTTAATCCTACTCCATCATCTTCAATAATGCATTGAATGGTATCTCCCAGCTGCTCGAACTTCATCATAATATGTCCTTCTCCTTCTTTTATCCCTACTCCATGTTTAATCGCATTTTCCAAGAACGGTTGCGCAATAAAGGGAGGGATAAAAATTAATTCGGGAGAAGCCACATTATCTGCTTGAATCTCGAAGGTAAACTTACCGACCATTCGTTTTTGCTCAAGAAGCAAGTAATTTTCCATCAGTGTCATTTCCTCCGTTAACGGAATCAGCTCCATTCGTGAAGCTTCCAGACCAGAACGAAGAAACCTAGAAAAATCAACTATGTATTCGTTTGCCTTTTCTGCATCGCCTTTGAGAATACTATTTTGTAAAGAGCCCATGGCATTGAAGACAAAGTGTGGGTTGAGCTGCTGCGTGAGTGCTACTTGCTGCAACTCAATAATTCTATTTTTCACTTTCTCCTTCGCCTTCAACCTATCCAAGCGCCAGCGGACAATCAGGAAAATGACTACAATTAGAAGGGCAACTATCAAAAGACGGAACCACGCAGTACCCCAAAATGGTGGATGCACCTGAAAATTAATCGGCTGAGCAACCATCCAATGTTTTCCGTCTGTTGAGGCTTCAAGTTGAAAGGAATACTCTCCAGGAGGCAAGTCGGTATAATTAGCAAAGCGCTCAGTTGTAACACTCCAAGGATTAGACGAGCCAATCTTGTATCGAAAATAAACTGGTTCTCCTGAAAATGACACAGCATCAAACTCGAAGCGTAAATCACTTTCCGTGTACTTAAGCTCGAATGGTTTCACTCCCATTTGGCGACCTCCAACAATTACTCCTTTCGAATATATTTTAAGATTTGAGGGTGTGGGTGCATTAAAACTAGTAATTCGGCGTGCCCCGGTGTTTGTCGCAAGATAAATTGTATCGTTGATAATATTGCAGTCCGATATTTTCTCGCACGAAAGATCATTAGAAGTAATATCCCTGATCACATGAACTCGGTTTCCATCGAAATCGACCAACG
Organism: Flavobacteriales bacterium; assembly: GCA_013373595.1. GTDB lineage: Bacteria > Bacteroidota > Bacteroidia > Flavobacteriales_D > Crocinitomicaceae > UBA4466. Next base: position 36,309 of record JABXHO010000029.1, read on the forward strand.
ACATTCCCTTATGACTGACCAACCAAAATTGATTGTCCTTTTTATGAATGATTTTAAATATGAAATTCCTACGGAGTCCATTGCTGCTTGTAAAGTGCCGAAGCGTATCCCCCAAGACCCAAATCCCATCGCCATGTGTAGCAAAGTAGGTAACACCGTTGGGAGCTTTTAAAACATTGACAGCTCTCCCTCTGAGCTCTGGTTGGCTTGGTTCACTGAGTTCACCTGTGTTTATGTTCAAAATAGAAGTGCTACGGAAATTAGAAATCCATAAATGATCGTCATCATAGATTTCCAATGCGCGGACGCCTGTTTTCACTTCAATTGGTATACGACTACTATTTAAAAAGCTAACACCATATCGGGTACCAACGATGTATACATTGGACTTCCATTTTTTCACCTCATACGCCACACGATGAAATTTTGAAGCATTTGTTTCGATCGCTTCTACATCATTGAGGTAGTACAAGGGGTGTGTACCATCAGAATATTTTATGAAATCAGAAAATACCGCCAACTCTCCATTTGGCAAAGACAATAGACTCTTTGAGCTATTAAAACTTCGATCGATCTCTAACGTTTTTAGGTTAAGAGCATTGATGGTAGTATAAGAACGTAAGAGCAAATGGTTTTTAACTTTAACAATTGAATGTACAGGTTTCGATCCGCTCTCTGAATTCAAGCTTTCTAGTTTCAAGTTTTGAATTTGAAACAATCCTTCATCGAGCGTTGATAACCAAATACTACCATCTGTTGTTTGCGCAATATCTGAGATCGTTTTATCTCGAAAAAAATGTTCCTCGGAAACAATTGTGCCATTGTCTAGCCTCAAGCGTTTTACTCCCGCTTTCGAAAAACCCAGCCAAACATCATTATTGATGAGCGCGATGGTAAGAATTTGCTCGTCGAAAGTGTACACGCTAGATTTGTCCCCCTCAATGACCCATAATTCTTTGTTCAAAGCGACGTACGACGTTTCTTGATGGTGAAGCAGCTCAAAGCTCATTCCCAAAACAAACTTCTCTTTATGCGTTACTTTATCGTTCCTAAACTCAATATTCTCTTGAGTACTTGGTACTATTTCAGCGTTTTGCTTACTATGTACAACATGTTGTTTGACCAATGAAAACACGAGGGATTTATCATCGTTCGAGTGAACGTTTTCAGCATCGAAGATTCCAACTTCTCCCTGATCACTGATTGTAAACGTTCCCAGTTCAAGCGTTGACAACACGATGTTTCCTTCAAAAAGGAATTGATCGTGATACCGAAAAAACGCTGGTTGAATCTCTTTAAGTTTACTGTTGTACTTAAATGGCTTTACTTTTCCATCTTCTAAAAAATACAACTCTGGAATATTTGAAAAGAACCAAATTCTACCTTGCTTGTCTTCTAGAATATCGTACACCGTATTACTTCCCAAGCCGTCGTTTGTGGTAATTACATCAAAAGAATGCCCATTGTATTTCGCTACGCCATGATCGGTTGCCACCCAAACATATCCTTTGGAGTCTTGAAATGTGCTGTAACATTCCATACTCGGGAGGCCATCGTTGACAGTAAAGGTTTTATTTACGGGATTCCAGTATTGTGCTGGCACTTGTCCAAAAACCGAATGGAAAATAATTGCACAAAAGAAGAAAAAGAGAACAGGTTGCACTTTCAGAAAATACACCTTTTCAAACCATACTTGTATGCGATTTTTCAAACTCTTTTTCAATTTATTTGGTTGAATAAAGATATTATGTTTTACACAATAATTACACACGATTGAGCCAATGCACCTGTTTTCATCCTAAACTGTTGGCTTCACTGACAAATGAAGGATCTATTTCCCTATAAACGAGTGTTTGCTTGTTGTGCGTACAAAGTGCTAATGCGTACTCCTCCAAAAACACTTCTGAATGAATGCTCCACGTTTCTCCTTTCCAAGTTGGACTCTCTAAGCAGTTTTCTTGATTCGTCCCAGTTTGAAGTCCTCTTCCAATCGCTTTCAAAAAAGCCTCCTTTCGTGTCCAAACATAAAACCATGAAGTCAGTTTATCTTCTGATTGGGAGATATAATTTCTCTCTTCGGGATGAACATAGTTTGATATACTTTGGACATCCAACGAAACGCATTTTTCAAGGTCAAGTCCTAATTCGTCGGAGGCAAATGCCACAGCAACGATGTCCCCTGAATGGCTGATACTAAAATGTGCTGCTCCTTCGACATAGGGTTTTCCAAACTCCCCCAACTTCCAATGCTTCAATGAAAAATCTCTCCCCTTTTCGTGTTCATAAAAGCGAACAATTAATCGACCAAGAAGCTTTAGCTTTTTTTCTTGGATGGAGTTTTGTCTCTGTAGCTCCTGCTGCATGCCTTTGGGCAAGCCTTTCAGATCTTCCGCATACGACTCGTTGGAGTAGTTCTTTATATTGATGTACCAAATGTCGATCACATACTTAACGTAAAGCGATGAAGTGAAAACTTCTTGTTTCAACAATTCACTGCAGCAGTGATTTCGAACTAATTCTTCGTGATGATGTACTCCGTACGCACGTTTTCTTGATGTTCTCCTTCTGTGCAGTCTACACCATCGCGGCATTGATTGATTATTTCCTTCTCTCCCACGCCAATGCCAGAGATGCGAGAAGATCCAATTCCTTGAGAAACGATGTATTCAACGGCGGCTTTTGCACGTCTTGAAGAAAGGTCGAGATTTTCTCTTGAACTACCTCGAGAATCCGTGTGCGATCGCAAGCGAATATGAATGGTTGGGTTCTCATTCATGAATGCCACGATTTTATCCAGTTCCACCATCACTTCGTACTTTATATCAGCACCTTTATCTTTAAATGGAAGGGGTTCAACATCAATTACAGAGCTGATATCTACACCAAGCCCGATTCCAACACGGTTCATTTTTAATGCATTTCCATACAATTCGTGCAACATAACATCTTGCATCGATGTAACTGTATGTGTAAATCGAACTTCCTTGGTGAGGTATCCTTCTTTCGCAATTTTGATTGTCAAGTCGAGTGAATCTCCTTCTTTCAAGTCGAGCATTGGCTCAGAAACAAATCCTTCAGGGTCCGAAAGTTCTCTTAGAAAGGTTCTATTCGTTTGATTATCGATGATACTAACCAAGGCGCCTTCCACAGCTAGTCCCGTTTTTGCGGCAAACAATTGCAAGGTAACTTCAATACCGTTATCTTTTTTCATCACAAAATCGTTCTTCAAACCGAAGCCGTCTCCTTTGGTAGATACTTTGATCACCTCTGCATCGTATCCTTCTTTTGAATAACGTACCATGAATTGCTTTTCTTCCTCTAAATCGAGTGAGTAATTCCCTTTTTCGTCGGTAAGCTGAGTACTAATCACATTCTTGTTTTCATCCATTACCTCTACCAGTATTCCCGCTTTATCGTCTACGTCCTCTAACGCAATATTTCCTGAAAGCATAGGAGTAAATCGGAATGGGATTACCTGATCGAAGCTGTAAATGTCATCACTTCCATCTCTATTTGTTGAGAAAAAGCCTTTGCTCGAAGCTCCAGGTGAGTACGCGAAGTCATCGTTTTCCGAATTAACTGGGTGACCTACGCTCGTGACTCTCGTATAGGTGTCTCCTTTGTAGAGTGCCATAAAAATATCTAGGCCTCCCATACTTTCATGCGACGTACTCGAAAAATACAACTCGTCATTACTTCCAACTGCGGGAAACAACTCGTGTCCTGCCGTATTTACTTCTCCTGGGATCGGTTCTGGTTTTCCTACATCACCATTTTCCATGATTGGGGCTCGATAGATATCGGAACCACCTTTACCACCTGGCATGTTGGAGCTAAAAATCAAAAACTTCCCATCATTTGTAAGAACGGGATGTCCCACAGAGTAATCGAAGTTGTTAATCGATAGCTGTTTTTCTTCAATCCACTTATCGTCTTTCACCTTGGCTGTAAAGATTCCAAGATTGATCGTTCCATCCGAGCCCACACTTCCTTTTTTTCCATCGTAATCGCGTGTGAAATACACTCTTTTTCCATCTTTTGAGAAGCAGATCGGACCTTCATTGAATCGTCCGTTCTTTTTCGGTCCAGCGAATTGTACTTTCTTTCCTGTTTTAACATCCATAACGAAGAGGTCCAAAAAAGGCTGATTCTCTTCATCCGTCCATTCAACAGGCCATGATTTTCGATCACTTAAAAAATAGAGCTTTCCATTATTGGGATATACTCCAAAGTCTGTGTGATTTTCAGAACTAAGGTTCGATTTCTTTATGGTATAATGGATTTTGTTCGGCCGATTACTATTCACCGAATGGTTCATAGGTCCCTGAGCCAATGCAGTCAAACCAAACATCAAACAAAATACAGCGTTAAAAATGTAAGCTTTCATGTGTTATTTAGTTAGAAGAATCTTGGAGATGCTACTGATGATTTCGAGAAGTTCATATCATACGATAATACAACTTCGTGTGTTCCCATATTGGTTGCTCTCAACAAATTTGACGTTCCCAAGTCGAACGCATATCCCAATTTAATTTGAGGATTTAGTTTGTATTGAGCTATGAATCCGATGCTCGCGTTGTGTCGGTAATTGACTCCGAAGTAAACGATATTTTTACTTATAAACATTGCTGTTGCATCTATACTTAGTGGTGTATTCATACCTGCTCGAAGTTGCGTACTTGGTCTGAAGAACCAATCATTTTTCAAGTCAAACACAACCCCAGCCAAAACATAAGCAGTCATATCATTGACGTAACCACCATTTGTTACAATATTCTTGTTGTCAAGCAAGCGTGGTACCCCTGCTCCCATAAACCATTTGGGCGATTTATATAAAATTCCAACTCCAGCATTGGGTGTAATGGAATTCGTTAACTCATAGGCACGAGGATCATTTTCTGCATTCGATAGGGTCGAAATATCTGCGAAGTTAAAATCCGCTATTCCCTTTACGCCCAGCGATAGCTTTCCTCCATTTTTGAACTTAAAGCGATACGCAAAATTGGCTGCTGCCGTGGATCGATTCAAGGTACCAATGTTATCGTTCCATAAATCAAGTCCGATTCCTACTGACTCATAATGAAGTGGTGAATGTACCATTAATCCTGTTGTCATTGGAGCTCCTTGAAATCCTGCCCATTGTTGACGATGAATCCCAGCTATCGTAATGTGATCATTCGAACCCGCGTATGCTGGGTTGGAGTACAATTGTGCATCAATGTATTGCGTAAACAATGCATCCTGCTGTGCAACAACCTCTGTAGCAATTCCTAGAAAGGAAATTACGGTTAGAAAGATGATAGTATTTTTCATAGAAATCTAGTTTCTTTTAATCGTTTTCAATTTATCTCCTCAAGTCTATGTATCCACGAACAAGAATAGCCTCATTGTCCTTCTTGATAACATCGAGCACATAGAAATACGTTCCATCTGGAACCTTATCTCCATTCAGTGTCCCTGCTCCTTTTACAGTCACCTCGCCATCCCAATCATTTTGATAATTGCGAGATTCATAGATCAAGGCACCCCATCTATTGAATATTTTGAGGTCATAACTATTCACAAACTGAAGTCCTTTGATTTCAAGTTTATCATTGATATTATCACCATTTGGAGATACAATATAATTGATCATGTTTCTATCCTCGATACCAACATCCCAATCATCGTCAATTCCATTTCCATTCAAATCGGTATTACCTGGAGTATTTCCGTCTGCAATATTATGGATTCCATCAAGATCTTCATCACAACCGTTGTCTAGAACGCCGTCGTTGTTTACATCAGCATCCGCACCATCTGGTATTCCGTCACCATCTGAATCTGGGTTATTATCATTAGGATCGACATGATCTGGCAAGAGATCTTCATCACTATCCGTTGGATCCCAAGCGACGTCATTCAGTCCATCACCATTGATATCAGGACCATTATCTAAAACTCCAGTAATGTCGTTGAAGGCGTCACATCCATCATTGATACCATCACCATCCGTGTCTACCATACCTGGATCGATGTTTCCATCTCCATCCGCATCGGCGTCACAACCATCAAAGATACCATCACAGTCGGAATCTATGTTGCCAGTTATTGGATCATAAAGATCCGTTAAACCATCGTTATCTGTATCCGTATCATCATCAAACAAATTGGCAGATGCGCTGCTGTCAGCACTAATTCCACCCAACGAAGTGGATGTTATTGTTACAATTATCGTTTCCGTTACCTCTTCCAGAGCATCATCATTCACACTAAAAGTAAGTACATCGGAAAGGCTGCTATCGGCAATTGAAAATGAAGTACCTCCTGAGTAGCTGTAGTCTACCCCGCCTCCTTGAGCCGTACCTCCGACAGAAATCGTACCTGTAATTGGTCCTCCAGTTTGATTTTCAAGGTTGCTCCCAAGTCCGTTCACTATACTGACCACAAACTCGGCATCTGTTGCAGTAGGAGCTTCAATACCATCTACAGTACTAGCAATGGTCAATTGAGCTGCTGCAAGATCATTATCAATAATATCAGCAGTTACAACGCTATCATTACTCATGACACCAAAGTTTGGATTGGTCAAAGTAACTGTCACATTCTCAAGATTTTCTATGATCAGATCATTTGCTACCACCAAGGTATGCTCCTCGAAATCCACACCATCTGGAATTGAGAAATTAACAAGCTCCGTAAAGTCAAGACCAGAAGAAGCTGTTCCAGAATAGATTAGATCACCTGTAATAGGTTGACCAAGGCTATTGACCCAACCTCCATCTATCGAAACAGTAAAAGTAATATCTCCTACTCCCTCTTCGCCGTCCACAGGAGATAAGGCTGAAATAGACAGATTTGGAAGCTCATTATCATAAATAAAGGCAGTTGCAGAGTTATTAAATGAACTTACTGATCCCACACTAGCTGTTAAAAGTGTTGCTGTTAATGTTTCTGTAAATTCAACATCAAAATCGTCCGTGACTGTAATCATTACTGTATCAGAAGTTTGTCCGTTGGCAATCGAGTATTCCAATGGCGGTGTGAAACTGTAGTCTCCAGTTCCTGCCGTACCTGTAAGCGCAATACTCCCTGTAATGGGACCTCCTGTACCGTTAACATCATTGAACTCTAACGCAACCACAAAAAACACGTTTGAGGATCCTTCCGTACCACTGGAAATTGTATCAATTTCCACCGTAAGATTTGCTGCATCGTCATCAAAAATGGTCGCTGTAGAAGTGGTGTTAACATAGGTTGCACCAGCGAGTGATGGGTTTCCAACAAACGATGCAACAACCGTTTCATCAGGTTCTGAAAGTCCATCATTAATAACTGGTAATACAATTTGTGTAGTCAAATCACCAGCTAAAATGGTATAAGTAGAAGCACCTGTTGTATCAAAATCACTTCCAATAACTGCCGTACCGCCATTAAAGTTTAAAGTACCTGTAATGTTTGATGCAGCGGGCGTACCTGAGATAATCGAAACATCAAAGGTTACAGTCGCTGATAATGATGGAGGTGTTTCTGTTGCATTTACAGGTGAATCGATGGAGATTTGAAGTCCACCAGCATCATTATCAAAAATAGTTACTGAAACACTGTCAGCTGAAGGGTTTGTGCTACCAAAAGGCATGATATTCGAGATACTCGCAACAACGGTTTCATTTCCTTCGATCAAACCATCATCAATTATTGGTACAATTATTTGACCACTTGTTGAGTCATTGAGTATAGAAAAGTTCGTTACGTCCGTATAATCAGCTCCGGCAGTTGCACCCGATGCCGAAAGATCAACCGTACCTGTAATGGCACTTCCAGTTTCATTGACTAGATTTCCATCTAAGGTCACATTATAAATCAAGTTTCCAACTCCTTCAGAAACGCCATTCACCGGTGAACTCACAGAAAGCGTCAATCCTAACGTATCTTGATCAAAAATATCCGCTGAGGCACTGCTCACAGAAGTATAATTTGTTCCATTGACATCAATATTGTTGATGTTTGCAGTTAAGTTCTCCGTTATTTCGACTGCCTGATCATTCACGATGAAAACTGAAAGTGTTTGAGAAGTTCCAAGGTGTGGAATGGAGAAGCTGGGAGGTGCAGCGGCATAGTCTGCAGCCACAGCACTTCCTCCATAGGTAATTGGTCCAGTAACAGGACCGCCTGTTTGATTTTGAACCCCTCCAGCCAAAGTGTACGTGTAGGAAACTGAAGATCCTTCAGGAGCATCAACAGGTGATCCAACAACAACCTGAACACCAGCCAACTCATCATCTGTAATATTTGCTGTGGCAGGCGAACCCGAAATGGACACACCAGCAGATATCGTCGCAATCTCTGCTGTTACCGTCTCTGTGAGCTCCAAAAACAAATCATCCAATACTGAAACTGTTACGGTATCGTCATCATCACCAATAGGTATAGTAAAGTGTACAGGTCCACTGAGTGGGGTGTAATCAGCTGCAGATGTTGCTGATCCAGTTAAGGTAAGGGTTCCTGTTATATCACTAGCAGAAGCATTCGGACCACCTCCAAACACTCTAAACATAATATGTGAAGAACCTTCTACGGCATTACCACCTGCTGGCACCTCAATTTCCACGCTGTATGAATCGTCATCACTAATCGTGTAGAGACAATTTGGCGTTGGCGATCCTGATGCATTCGCATCACCAACAGCAACACCATTACTTGGAAGAGCAACGAACTGGTATCGCACTAGTTCATTTGGGGTTTCAGGAATTAGGTCATGAACAATCGTCATGCCTATTAAGACAAAATTGCTATCGTTATAGATATCTTGACCTATGTTAAGAATGTCATGTACATAGTCATAATCTGTTACTACAGTTGCCGTAATTGGATCGTCTTCCACCTCAACTGTGGTCGGAATATTAATAACTCCTGTAGCAATAACTGTCGGGAATGGCGTTGCTGGACCAGCAGCCTCATCTGCTGATGCCATTGTCGCATCCGAGAATTCAACAATCAAACTATTTTTAACCGCAAATGTGAAGAAATCATTGGTAACGAAATCAATTCCATCAACCCTCCAAATACCAGAACCAGGAGATGTCTCAGTCATAGCTACGGGAGTTGCAGTGCCTATTGATGTTCCTCGCACTAAAAAGAGACTGTCAACAAAACTAGGCACATCATTATCTGTGTTGGTTACATCTACTTGTACAGACACTCCTCCAACCGTCCCTACTTCTTTTACTCTCCACTCTTGAGGGAGAATTGCAAATCCTGTCGGAGCCCCAGACGTTGTCCAACCATTGGATGCGGGGACATCATTATTTCCCCAAACAAGGTAGCTATTATCTGCTCCAAAACTGGTTCTTGATGGATCAGTATTAGGGTTAGCAAAGTCATTATCCGTTGCTATCGTAACAATGGCAGATTTATCTTGAGATTTTGATATACGCTGGTCTAGACCTGAGGCGTCATCGCGACCAATTCCAGCAACATCGTGCCAGTATGGAACACTATTCCAAACAGCAGTAGTGCCATCCGAAGCCAAATAGTTAGTTGTATTAGATGGTAGCGTTAACCCATACTTTAATGCAAGATAGGATCGAACCTGTCGATTTTGCGTGCTAGTCAATGATCCTTTGACAATGACTAGTTCGGATACGTTTCCATCAAAATGATCCAGTGAGCAGGCAGCTTCCGATGCTCCTATCCATCTGTGTGTAAATGTAGTTGTACTTGCGTAATTAATTGGAGCTCCTGTCGTTACTGTATCAGCAAGTCCCTCATTATTGTTGATAATGTAGGTTTGTCCTGAACGATTTACTGATACGAGCGAGTAATCGGTTGAAGAATGGCCTGCCTCAACGGTAACAGTATTGCTTCCTGCAACATTCGACCCATCAAAACTCCAACTTTTTGTAGTAGTATTGTAGTGTAAATAATAGCCCGCCTTTGGCGCACTGCATAGGTCATCAGCAAATAGCACTCCGTTCGCGGTAGTATCAACGCTAGCAACGGCATATATACTAAAATCACTTGATCCTAGCATCAAGCTGTCACTAGCCGTGGCCTCGCCTAAATCAAGTTTATCCAAATTTCCAGGGTCAAACGTTAAAGACGAATTGTAATTATTATCCTTCGGATTAAAAAGAGGTTCTTCACCAGAAGCAGCAGTGCCGTCAAAGTTCCCTTTACCTTGATCGATCCATGAGTTGAGGTTTAACCCAGTGGTATCAGTTCCTGCATCGCCTTTCATCCAGAGGGCAACGTTACAAGGGTCTATTCCTCCTGGTGTGGACGAAATAATAGGTAAGCCATACTTACAAGCTAAATAATTGTTGATTTTGGTCATTTGTGCAGGAGAGAGAACCGTATCATAAATGATAACCTCGGCAATCTTCGTGTCACCGTACTCATTTTCCTCTCTATTCGTATTTAAAATGTATTCATCAAAAGTATTCCCTGTAGTTGGTACATTGGTACTAACTTGAATTCCGTCTGTATAACACGTAACGTTATTCCCTGATCTTGAGAACGAATAGAGTGTTGGTGCTGAAATAGCCGCTGCTTGAGTGCCAAAAAGAGAGTTGTTCGGCGTCCCTGCTGTTCCTCCATCGGTCGTATGATGAACAAAATTGATCCCTCCAGACTCTAAACTTATCTCGAAGCGAGTATCCTCTATTGCATTACTTCCACCATCATCACCGCTTGAAAACAAACCAGTTCCCGCTGGCTGGGTACTCTGTTGTTGAAAAACAATAAATAAAGTATGATCTGAACTCCAGGAAGTGAATGAATTATTCCGAAAAGTGGTATTTGCGCCAAAAGCTAAAACTCCCTTTCCATTAAATGCTGCATCTGACGGTATGTAGGTCGGATCGTTCACATTTGGTGAAGTTAAATCAGATCCTTGAGAAGACTTATCTACCCAAGAAGTTATCGTTCCCGCCCCTGGTGTAGATCCATTTGCCGCAGGATCACTTCCATCCACCCAGAGTTTTAAGTTACCACTTAGATCACTGGGTAACTGAGCGAAGCTCATTGTTGAAAGTAGACAAAAGGCCAAAAACACAGCACTCTTACGGACTCTTAACTTGTTATTATTCAGTTTTTTAATCGATTTATCAGCAATTATTTGCATATGTTGACCAAGTAGTAATGTTCCATTCATAGCGATGAATATTAAGTATGCTAAACAGAACCGTCAGAATCATTTTTTTCGAATAAACATACTATCGAAATAACAGAAGATGATATCAGCGGTTGGCGAGCCCTTTAATAAAGATGCAATATAAAGAAAAAAATAAATGCGTACCAACTTATCCCTTTAGAATACTCCGCATTTAAGCTCTGTTCATGTTCGCCCATGTCCATAAATCAAAATATCATTATTTTCCCTTTCACCTAATGATTTAACTGACTAAATTTCAAACTACTGAAATCCAGTTACATTATCACTGATACACATCCTATTTCGCAAAGGAATGCCGTTAAGATTAGAATTAAAGTTTAGAATTGCTCGAAAAAACACTAACTTCGTACTGTACAATAACTCAACAGAAAAATGAAACAACTTTTATTCACTTTTACCTTAATCTCGTTTACACTTTCTTACTCAACAAGCGCATCTTACAGTCAGTGTATTACTGCGATTGAACTCGATGGCGTAGATGATTACATGCACACACCTTTTGCTAATTACGATTTCACAAATTTCACCATTGAAATGTGGATTAACTCTCCTGATTTCAGTCCTAATGAAGTTTATGTTAATTGGAATCAAGATTCCAGAATTCTTCTCGGTGGTTGGGAAGCTGATGGAAGTTTCAATGGCGGTGCCAGCGGTCTCTCGCCATCTAGCATAAATTCAGGTGCTGGAACGACGCCGTCAGTTAACAACTGGCATCATGTAGCTTACGTTTTCGATGGATCGACTCAATCCATTTATATCGGTGGGACGCTTGTAGCAACCCAAGCTACAACTGGATCTGTAGCACAAGGAACTGGATTCAATAGTGGACTTGTTATCGGTGCTCGATTTACAATGGGTTCACAGTTTACAAATACCACTTTCGAAGATGTTCGAGTTTGGAACGTTGCTAGAACTGCGACTGAAATCAGCAGCAACGCAGCATTCAATCTAAACGGTAACGAAACGGGACTGATTGCATACTATCGATTTGAAGACGGTATTGGAAGTAATACGGTCACAGATTTGACTGGGAACGGTCATACTTTGACGTTATATAATATGGATTCATCTACTGATTGGGTGCCTGGCTTGTTCTCTCAACCTTCACAAGGAACAGATGTCATTTCAAATTGTGGGCCATATACATGGATTGATGGGAACACGTATAGTGCGGATAACAACACTGCAACGCACACAATTGTAGGTGGTGCAGCTGGTGGATGTGATAGTATTGTAACCTTAGATTTAACCGTAAACACTCCTGTTGATACCTCTGTGACAGCTTCTTCTCCAGATTTTACAGCGAATGATGTATCCGCTGGGGTTACCTATCAGTGGATCGATTGTGGAAATGGCAATGTTGCACTTGCTGGAGAAACTGGACAAATGTTTACCGCTACTGCTACTGGATCTTATGCGGTGGTTGTAACAGGGGCAAATGGTTGTAGTGATACTTCAAGTTGTTACCCTGCTAACTTCAGCGGGATTGATGAATCCAATTTATCCTTTCAAATTGCGATAGCACCAAACCCAACGAATGGTAAATTTTCGATTCGAAGTGCTAACTATTCTGGCGGTGTGACAATTGAAATAAGTGATTTGACAGGTAAGTTGATCCAAAAAGTGGATGCTACCTTTGATAAAGTTGCGGATTCAGTTCATATTGATTTAACGGATGCGGAAAGTGGTACTTACTTCGTCAAGGTTTCAGACGGTTTAGATTCTTACGTAACAAGAATTGTAAAGAAGTAATATTTCCCAACATATTTATAATATCAGGCTTAATCTTTCGACTAAGCCTGATTTTTTTTTGATTTCTTTTAGAAATGAGTTTTCCCTTTGATTTATCATCCCGTTCTTCTGGGAGGTCTCGTCGAATTATTATCTACTCTATTCAAAATAGGAAATCTTTATGTTTTCTGGTGATTACAAATTGATGGAGAATATATCAGGTCATCATACTCTGGGAAATCAATTTCCAGAGCATTAAGTAGTGCTTGAGCATCCGATGCATTCTTACTTTGGTTAACTGCTGCCCCAAAAATAATTTCAAATCCCCCTTTCGTCAGTCTTCTATCAGCTTCAAATCAAACCTACTACCACTAAACGAACCTAGCAGAGACGATTTATTCAAAACAACTAACTTTGATAAGGAATCGCCTATAGATGTCCTACTCGATAACTCAACGTTAATATGTCTCAATCAGCGGAACGAAAAGCTTTTTTAGCAGAATTCAACAAGATCGCCATTTACACTGCCACAGTTTTACATGGAGATGAGGTATCGAAGGTTCGCATAAAACAGATGAAGCAATATTTCAATCGGACCTACAACATGCTTAACCGTCTTACTCAGAAGAAAGTCATAAACGACAAATCGTTCCGCTATGGATACGGCGGCAAGGTACTTGTTCGCAAAGTAATGCTTCAACTTGGGGTGATTGAAAAGGTGGTCGACTCGCGCCCTGCGGAATATTATTTGAAAGTCCGACCTCAAGATATTGACTTAGAACTTGTCTCCAGAATTATTGTTGAGGTGTATTTAACTCGAAATGATATTCGAGAGTTTTGAGCAAAAAAAATCCAGACTCTCTGAGAAAGTCTGGATTCGATGATGCGAATTATCGCGTATCAATTATCGTTTCACAAAACGTGTTTGCGCTGCTCCTTTAGATGTCATCGCCTTCACCACGTAAACTCCCGCTGGCAAGTTTGAAACATCCATAGTATTCCCTTTTTGACTGATCATTAATCTGCCATCTGTTGAAAATACGGAAACTTGATCTACATTCAATTCAGATGAAATTGTAATTACATCACTTGAAGGATTTGGATATACCGTCGCCTCCAAAGCAAATTCTTCATCGATTCCCGCAGTTGACTGGTAGTAAAAATCAAGAATTTCGTATACATACAATGATGAAGAAACGAAATCCAATTCGCTGCTTTCAATTTGTTTTACAAAACCTTCAGTATCATAGGTGTAATCTTGTTGAACAAACAAGTCTCCTCCAAAATACCCTTGATAAACAGATAACTGATTATCCGCGTTGTAGGTATAATTCAGTTCAATTTCGGTAGTCGTTCCTGGCACTCCTCCTGAAACTGGATACGCCTCAACCAATGAAGGCAAACCAGCAGAGTATGAATAATCCAAATCGTACGTCCATTCCAATGGTGTAGTTGATGAACCTTCGTAAATTTCTAAACCTGTCAACTCACTTCCCGAGTATGTCATTAAGCTTTGAGATTCTGGATACAATGCTGAACCACTCCAAGAATAAGATATGTGGCGCGTCATGTTGTTAGATGCATCATAAAACATCGAATCTACCGACTCTGTAACAGGATTTCCTGTAGGATCTGAGATAAATGATTCAACAACTAGGTTATTGTTCGCATCGTATTCGAAATTATTCTCTCCGAGAATATCAAACTGTGTCACGTTCCAGAAAAACAATTCAATTTTCGTCAAGTTTCCAGATGCATCGTAGGTATATTCTTGTCGATCTGATTGTGCAATCTCTGAATCAGCCAAGTTACCGTTAACGATTGTGTTTTGTCGCGCTTCAGTAAAGGCCAAAGGCATTCCACTGTATAAATTCTCCGTGTTACATTTGATGGTCGGTAACTCGTACAGCCAATCAAAAACAGGTGAGTCAAATCTGAACTCAGGCTCATTCGAATAGAGCGAACCCTCCCAAGAATTGTAGATATACTCACTTGAATCGATGTCCACCATGGTTCCGGTTTCATCAAAGTTTCGTGTAGTTAACCCGATCAGTTTTTGTTGAGCATTTACGCCAAATGCTGTAAGCGCTAATGTGAATAAAATTTTCTTTTTCATATAAGGTAAATTAAGATGCCGACAAAGATCACTTTTTCCGTCATACCAAAAACAAAAAAAACTAAAAAACCTTGGGTTTTGGGTCATTTAAAAGCATAATCACGTTGCATTCGGTTTTAACTTTATTTGGATAAACGCGTTATGTTGAATAATTAGTTTTACAAAAAAATACACGATGCGTTTAATTCTTATCCTCACCCTTTCCATTCTTCCTTTTCTTTCGAACGCGCAGTTGAAAGCAGTAAAAGGAAAATCGAGTTACAATTACTGGATTCACCTTCCTGAAGACAGTGTTTTGAACTCAAATCCTCCTGTTTTGATTTTCCTTCACGGAAGAAGTTTATCTGGATCAGACCTCAATAAAGTAAAGCGCTACGGAGTCATCTCAGAACTAGAGAAAGGGAGAAATATTCCAGCGATTGTGATTGCACCACAAGTTAAATCAGGCGCATGGGATCCAGACAAGCTATTGACACTTCTCAAGGATGTTCAGTCTCAATATACAACCGATACAAGTCGTGTGTATGTGTGCGGTATGAGTATGGGCGGATATGGCACTTTGCATTTTATCGGTAAGTATCCTGAGAAATTAACTGCTGGTGTTGCGCTTTGCGGCGGTGGTAAATCGAGTGATGCTTGCAACTTATCAAAGGTTCCATTGTGGATTCAGCACGGTACAGCCGACAAACCCGTTCCGGTGTCCGAATCGCGCAATATCGTGAAGGCAATTAAAGCGTGTGACGGATCCAACTTGATCTACAAGGAAATTCCTGGAGCAAGTCATGGCGCCATGGAACGTGAATTCCGAAAGGATGATATGTACGATTGGTTGTTTTCGAAGGAGAAAGTAGCTCCTTCAACTGAAGATCAAATGACAGAAGAATAGCTTCATTGAACAGCAATCTTCCCCGAAAAAGGTTCCATTCCACCTTTCGACTTCAAAACAAAGAAATAAACACCTTGTTCGAATTTGTCGCGCTGCAGTGTAATGGATTGTTCGGAAGTGTCTTCCTCGAAAAGAATTTCTCCGTTTTCCGTAAAGAAAGTAATTGTCACTTCTTCTTGGTTATCGTTATCAAAAATCAACTTGGATTCATTGTAAACTGGATTGGGCGCAACTAGGTACTTTTGATCTCCCGCATCAATTACCTCAATATCTACGATGTACGAAAAACCCACTCCTCCCATACTTAAGCGGTAATAGTTGGTCGTATTCACATCTGGAGCAACATCGGTAAATTGATAATCAATCGTTTCAGCCGTACTACCACAAATTCCTTCAATCGTTCCAATTTGACTGAAGTTAATTGAGTCATTCGAACGCAAAACAGTAATTCCATTGCACGTATTACCTTGAGTGATTGCCCAGTTGAGTAGCACCTTGCCGTTAAACTCATTTGCTGAAAAGTTCAAAACAACACTCTCATTCTGTGAACGCGCAGAAAACGATCCGAAGAAAATTGTTAGAAACAAGAAGAACTCCCATTTTTTCATATTTCAATAACGGAAAAACAATCGAAACATTATTCGGTTCTACACTTTTTACGCTCGACTGTTTTCATCCTCCTGCATCTTGATGATCTAATTAACATTTCTTTCGATCGGAAGATAGGAATCTTCATTTTCCGCATGTACTTTTATCATCTCGGGTACTAAATTCCCTCGCATGAAATCAAGTATATCTGTCCGAAAACGAAGTAGAAAAGCTTATCGACTTTCCAACCAACTATTGTTTAGCTATCTCTCGCTACACATTGGGAAGAAACTATTCGGAAATCGATTCTACAACCGACGAATCGAGAAGGTACATGCAAAAAATGCTAAACGTGTTAAAGAAGCTATTTCGGAACTGAAAGGGCTCTTCACGAAAGCTGGACAACTTTTATCGACGCTCTCCCACATATTGCCCGATCAATACATGGAAGCATTGGAATCTTTGCAAGATGCGGCACCTGCTTCTCCCTTCGAAGAAACAAAGGCCCTAATCGAAAAGGAATTGGATGGTAACATCAACGAGCTATTTGCCTCTTTTGAGTCTACTCCAATTGCCTCCGCATCCATCGGACAAGTGTATCGCGCTACGCTTCAATCAGGAGAAAAGGTTGCAGTGAAAGTACAGCATTCAAACATTGAAGAGCTCGCTAACGCGGATTTGGTGATCATCGAGAAGCTCATTAAGCGTATTTCATATTTCGTCAAGATTCAAGGAATCGAACATGTTTACGGACAAGTAAAATTGATGATTGAAGAAGAACTGAACTACGAAACGGAGGCAAAATCGATGCTACAGATAAGCACGAATATATCAGAAGTTGAGAACGTTCGCATTCCGAAGGTCATGACGGATTATTCAACGCAACGTATTTTAACGACTCAATTCGAAGAAGGCGTCAAGATTACCAACATCAAACAGCTCGATGAATGGCAAATTGATCGCAATGCACTTGCAGAAAAGTTCATTCTTGTGTACTTCCGTATGATTTTAGAAGATGGTTTGTTTCATGCAGATCCTCACCCTGGGAATTTGTTAGTGAATCAACAGGGAGAATTGATCATTTTAGACTTCGGTGCAGTCTCTCGTTTGAGTGAAGGCATGCGCAATGAGATTCCCGTTCTGCTCCAAGCGATTTTACGAAAGGACGAAGCCAAAATTCTTGTCTCATTGAAAAATCTTGGCTTTATCGGGTCTGATGCAGAATCGTCGAAAGTTGCAAAGAAGTTAATTGCTGCATTGAGTCAGTTTCTACAAAATGAAGTGAAAATCGACTCTTTGAACGTGAAAGATATTCGTTTTGATGACATCAAAGGAAGCAGCATCGATGATTTACGGAAGGAAATAGGCTTGAAAGAACTCACCAAAATCATTCGCATTCCCAAGGAGTGGATTTTATTGGATCGAACCTTTCAGCTTCTCATTGGAACCAGTGCATCACTTGCTCCTGAAATGAACCCAATGGATGTCATTCGACCGTATATGCGAAAGTTAGTAACAAAAAACGGAGGAGTTCGAAAAATGTTGCTGGACGCAATAAAACAGCAGTTCACCGCTCTTTTACAATTGCCAGGTGAGTTATCTGCTTTCTTAAGTAAAGCAAATCATGGAGAATTGGAGGTGAAGGTTGACTTCGGCAAGGATCGCAGCTATGCAATGGGACAGCAATTCATCTATTTATTTATTGCATTGCCTTCTTTCTTTGCTTATCAGTTTTATGATCATCTCGGCTACTTAATTGTTGCCATTGCCATGGGTGCATTATTGCTTCGATCTATGTGGATAAACAGACGTGTATGAAAGAAATAACAGATCGAAAAGACGTTGAATTCTTAGTGGAATCTTTCTATCAAAAGGTTGTTCAAGATGATGTTCTTGCACCGTTTTTCCAGCATTTGGATTTTGACAAACACCTCCCAAAGATGATTCACTTCTGGGCGTTCGTCCTTCTTGACGAACCTGGCTACACCACAGATGTCACCCAAAAGCATTCCCACATGTGTTTAGCGCAAGTGCATTTCGATCGGTGGTTGGAACTCTTCAACCAAACAGTGGACGCTCATTTCCATGGAGAAAAAGCAGAGGCGGCCAAGCAGCGTGCCTTTCTTGTTGGCTGGACAATTAAAAGCAAACACTAAGAATTTTGGGATTCGATCACTTTCAGTCCTCACTGTGATTAAAAAAAGAAAACGCCCCTCGCCCCGACAAGTATCGGGATCAAGAGGCGTTTCGCAAATCGAATTATATCACTTATCGAATAAGCTGAACATTTCCGTGGATAATGTTCTCGTCATTGTTTAAATCACGGTACACCATTTTCCAGAAGTAAGTTCCATCTTTTACTTCTTTACCACTGATGTCTTTTCCGTTCCAGTTAATGTCTGGATCATCTGTTTCGAAAATTACGTTCCCCCAACGGTTCAAAATTGTTGTTTTGGCAGACGAAACGCCATCCATATAAACTGGGTGGAAAAGTCCGTTTGTTGGGTCTGAGTTTGGTGTAAATACGTTTGGCATCACAATCGTTGCCTCACAGTTTTCTAGGTAAATAGAAACTGAAGCCGCTGGACCTTCACATCCGTTTACCGACTGTGTTACGTAGTAATCCGTTGTTCCTTCAATAATTAATGGTTGCAAGCTAAGTCCTGTTCCTAAAACAGTTGTTAAGCTTGGATCACCATACCATGTAAACGTTTGTCCAGGTCCTGAAGTTAAGAACGGAGGAATATCACCACTTGCACAGTATTCTCCATCAGCAGGGCCTACAGTTGGCGCTGGTGGGTATGCCGTAACAACGATATCCATCGAACTTGTATTCTCACATCCATTCGCATCAACTCCAGTTACTGTGTACGTTGTTGTTCCAACAGGAGGCGTGAATGTTGCTCCATCCGTTACTCCGTTGTCCCATGTGTACGTTACACCGCCACTACCGCTCACTTGAGTTGATTCACCATCACATAATGCTTGATCAACTCCAGCACTAATAGCAGGAAGAGCGTTCACAAAAATTGTATCTGTTCCAGATGCAGTGTTCAAACAGATTTGGTCTACCACACCCGTTAAAACGTATGCACCTGCAGCATTTCCAAGGGAAATAGGGCTAGTTGTTCCTGTAGCTGTATTTGCTACTCCATCGAGCGTGTATTCAACTGTCCAAGGTCCTGTTCCTGTTACATCAACCAAAATAGGATCTATTGCATCACCTTCACAATAGGTATTTCCTCCTGAGATTCCAGTTACCGTAGGTAATACTGGAGGAGTGATATCAAAGGTTTCGATACAACTCAATGAATCAGAGAAGTAAACCGTCATCGTTGTTACTGATCCATCATTTGGAATTCCAGTTACGGTGTAATTAAACACCGTACTATCTGCGAAAGGTGGGTTGAACGAAGTTGAATACGTTCCTGTATTGTTTGTTGCTTCCACTTCGATTGTACCTGTTGTTGGACTGTACGAATATTCGAACGTACCTGTTACATCGAACACGCCACCTGGTTGACAAACCACGTTTCCATCAAAGTTCAAGAAGAAACACTCACATTCGTTCACAAAGATCGTTGAAGTATCTGTTGCAGAACATCCTGTGATTGAGTTTGACATTGCCACTGTGTACAATTCATCTGCTCCAGGACATGCTACTGGTGTTTGAGCTGTTGGATCATCTACTGTACCCGTTGTCCAGTTATACGTAATTGTTGGTGGGTTACATGCAATGTTTACATCATCTAAACTCCAGTTATCAGAAGCTGCAGTACTAGGGAAAAATGCAACTTGACGCCATCTAAAAATCGTTGAAGTAGTTTGCGCACCAACTGGCATTACCTCCGAAAAACATTGTTGAATATTATTTCCATCCCAAAGTCCTTCGTCGTATGTGGCAATTGCAACCCATGTCACTCCTAAATCAGTTGAGTATTCTAACACAACATCATCTCCCATTTCATTATTTTCACAACCTCCAGTACTTCCTCCGGAACCCGTATTTCCCATGAATAAGCAAAAATCAATATTGCCACATGTAGTCGCATCAATCGGAACGGTTTCCGCATATCGATCGGGATTATCTCCTGTGAAGTAGAGGGCATCTCCTGATGCTCCCCCCCCACATATTGTTGAAGCTGCACCACTTTGGATATCGCCCCATGTTAGTGGATCTGCTCCACCTTCAAAATCATCTACAATTGATCCATTGTTTCCATTCAGGAATTGCACTTCTAAATCAGTACAAGAACCACAATCAACAGGGTTCGGGTTTCCAACAATGTCAATTTCTAAAGGAAGTACATTCACAACAACAGAATCAAAACATGTATCAATTCCATTTGTGTAAGTAACGTAGTACGTCGTTGTATCGTTCGGTGCAACTACCTGATCTGGTGTATCTGGTGAACCTGGAACATGTGCCCAATCATACCAAAAACCACAATCTACAGGGATTACTGTTACGTTATCAATTCCCCAGTGATCGTTTACACTACTTGAGATGTTTGGTTGATCCCATTGGAACATCGTGTTTGACGACCATGCTTCTGGTGGCAGGATGAAACAGTAGTTCCCCCACTGGTAATATGGTGTGTTGTTCGCTGAGTTTGATTGAAAGTAGAAGATATCTACCCAAGTTGCTCCGTTATCGATTGAGTAACGGAAGAAAACACCTTCGTCTAACAAATCAGGATCTTCACAATCACTGCAACCACCACACGGATCATCCCCGGCAAAATCGATGTCAAAACAAATTTGGGCTCCACATGAGAGGTCAAATCCGTTCGTCGTCAACGTTCTTGGCAAGGGTACATTTCCAAACCAAGCAGCAGGAGTTCCATCCAATGTTGGTCCACATGGGTTGTTGTAAAGCATGATGGCTGTTGTTGACCATCCTGGACCGATGGTTCCTCCATCAAAAGTGGTAGCCAGTGCCGGAGTGGCTGAAAGACCAAGCGCACTAATTTCAGTTGGTGAACCACAATCAATCGTCACCTCAGTTGGTGTTGTCGTGAGATTACATTGTGCAATCAAAGAGGGAGATAATGATGTAATCAAAAGAGCCCCCAGAGCAATTTTTAAAATTTTCATAACTAATAGTGTAGTGTGATATGATTAGCGAACTTTCAGGTCTACAAGTTCGAAACTCGTGAGCGTTTGTTCCATCATTCCTGGAACGTGCTTGATGAAGTTTCCGAAAATGTATACTTCCTTGTTTTCCTTGGTTGTACCATCTCCTTCTATTACTTCTCCTGCTGACAGCACCAATCTGTGATTGAAATCACCATCATATAGCACTTCGCAATTCCAACACGCGTCGTTTCTAAATTCTTTAGCTACCCAAGAAAGTACCACTTCGCGGTCGTTTGTATTTGTGAATCTGAATAGTAGCAAATTTTGCGCACGCATCTTGTCCGTTTCGCATCGTTTCATTCGATACTCGATCTTAACACCATCAATGGTGGTATATTCCTTCCATTCTTCGGATAACTCGATCCCGTCAATTGGAAGCACGGGAGTTTGGAATTTCTCATTTGCGAACCCTACGAGTGAACAAAGGAGAAATCCTGAGAACAATAATTTTTTCATACGTTTCATTTCGATTTGTAGTAACCAGTTTAAGCAAAAATACAATAAATCTGCTTTCACATTTAGGGTAAGACGCCTACTTGGCAAATCAGGTTGCACCAACCCGTATTTTGTTGGAAATTAAACAAATTACACAATTAGTGTAACGAAACGTGACTTGATTTTACATCGTCTGCGGCAAAAATTGACGCATTGGTATCGAACTCGTTGGTGTTCTCTGAAGTCAAGTATTGAACGGAACTATTTTTTGAGCAGAATTGATCGATTTCAGGGTGTCTTTCCAAGTAATCAGCCAAGCTTTCTGCAACGATCTTCCCCTGAGAAATAATCTGTACATGAGAAGGTACAATCGATTCGAGGTATGCTTTCAAAACTGGATAATGCGTGCACCCCAAAACAATCGTGTCGATTTGTCGGTCTTTCTCCAACAGTGTTTCGATATCTTTTTGAATGAATTCTTGACCTGCGTGTGTCTCGTGCTCATGATTTTCAATCAATGGAACCCACATTGGGCAAGCGTGTTGCACCACTGTCGACTCTGGAGAAAAGTTCCCAATTTCAATGGTATACGAGTTCGAACTAACTGTTCCTGGCGTAGCCAAAATTCCGATATGGTTCGTTTTTGTAATGGACCCAATGATTTCGGCGCTTGGACGGATAACCCCCAAAACACGTCTATTCGGAGCAATTACGGGCAGGTCTTTTTGCTGAATGGTACGAAGTGCTTTTGCTGATGCAGTATTGCACGCCAATATCACCAAATGACACCCTCGGTCGAACAGTTCTTTTACGGCTTGGAGCGTGAATTCATACACGACATCGAACGATCGAGTTCCATAGGGAGCACGTGCGTTATCTCCAAGGTAGAGATAGTCGTATTGAGGCAATCTTTTACGTAACTCCGAAAGAATCGTTAGGCCACCGTAACCTGAATCAAAAACACCAATTGGTCCCATGACACAAAGATAGTTGGATTAATTCGATTATGGGTTCGCCAATTATTCTGAGGGAACAAGCTCTGCTGGTGGAGGATTCAACTGGCTATCCAGAATTCGCGCTTCTTGTATCACTTCTTCTGTGATATCGGGTCCGTTTGCAATGATCAGCGTGCTTTCGTCGAATACATAATCATAGTTGTGTCGGTCTGAGACAATCTTAACGGATTTCTCCACCATTTCAAGAATAGGTTGATTCAATTCATTGGAATACGCCTCTAACTCCATTTGAGCCGATTGCTCACGTTCTTGAATGGCTTGTTGCTTCTTCATCAGCTTTTCTTGTTCTA
>JABXHO010000068.1 GCA_013373595.1 Flavobacteriales bacterium
CAGTTTGATCTCTGAATCCGAGCACTGTGTACGAAGGCAACTGATGGAATCGAGCTACATTCGCACTAATCGACCACTGGGAATTGATACGGTAACTCAACGAAAGCATAGGCGACAACTGGTTCAGCGGATTCGATAAACTTGCTGAATACGTAGAAACATCCGTTCGTATACCCGCACTGACATCCAATCGCTTCTCAAAATAGGACTTACTCAGCTGCGCAAAGGCTGCACCTTTACTCAAGAACAAATTCGATTTAAAATCAACCTCTACTGGAACTCCATTTACTACAACCTTATTATAGGTCGATGAAAAGTAGCGCGCGTATTCGTATCCCAGTCCTGCCGTAAGGCGATAACCATTTTTAATCAGCGTATTCTCAAAGCGCAACTTATTTTCTGCCTCAAATGAGCTATAATCCAACAAACGGTTCGCTTCCGACTCAACATTATTGAAGAATTTTTGAGAGATGTTCTTGAGCATATTTCGGCTTGCCACCACACGCTGAAAACCATTATCTCCATAATGAAGATAGTTCACTCCAATGGTATAATTCCACTGATCCTGCGTTGGAATATTCCCCAAATAGAATTCGTTCAATTCGCGCTGTTCTGGATCTGTTACTCCCTCATTTACTTTTTCATTCAAAACAAAATCATCCAGAGCCCCTAATCCGATGATCGTAATCTTGTTCTTTTTATTGATTTCATAATTCACTTTAAACTGTGAATCGTTGTAGGTCGGTAAAAACGGAAGCTTGAGCGCAGCAAATAGCAATTGAAGATACGATCGACGCACAGAGAAAATGAAATCTGCTTTTTTTCCGATGGGTCCATCCAACGTTAATGCCAAATCACTCGAACCTACAGCAATATTCGCTAAAAGTGCATCCTTATTTCCATCTTTCTGCTTGAAAGAAATCACAGAACTCAATCCATTGGCATAGTTAGCGGGAAATGCTCCAGAGTAGAAATCAACTTCACGAATGAAATTAATGTTGAGCAATCCGACTGGACCTCCACTACTTCCTTGCGTCGCAAAGTGATTGATATTCGGCACTTCTATTCCATCGAGGTAGAACTTATTCTCGCTCGGCGCACCACCGCGAATAATGATATCGTTCCGAAAAGATGCAGGAGAAGCCACACCGGGAAGCGCTTGCAGCACGCGACTGACATCACGGTTCGCTCCAGGAAGACGCTCAATTTCAGTAGAATTCAAAGTCTTTAGCGAAACAGGCGATTCTTTGCTCTGCTCGAATGGTTTTGCAACTACCGTTACGTTATCTTCGACCTGCACTGAAACTGGCGTCATTGCAAAATTTAACTCAACAGAACGCGCATTCGTTACAGTAATATCATTGATAACGAGCGGTTCAAATCCATCAACAGTTGCTTCGAAGGAGTAAACACTTGGCGCAAGATTTTCGATGACAAATTCACCTAAATCATCCGTAAACGCACCATTTTGAAACCCAATCACTCGGATTTTAGCAAACTCAAGAGGTTCGTTGTTTGCGGTATTAAATACACGACCTTTCACAACGCCACTTTGTGCGAAACCTATTCCGTTAAATGCAAGCAATAAAAGCAGTAAGAATGTTCTCATGAAACAAAAGTAGGTAATTCTGTTTAACACTCAACCTTCAACGTTAAACATTTTTCATTTATAAAAACAAACCCCAAGAGTACAACGACTCTTGGGGTTCTATAAATAGTTTCATCCAGACGCCAATTAAAAGACGTCAAGTAGATTTAAACCTTCCCTAACATTCCTTTTTTCAAGGAAGAATCGGCTGGTTTTGACCCCAACCAAATAGAAAACAAAGCTTTTTTGAAATCCAAACCGCTTACTGTTCCAAGTGCTTTTCCATTCTTAATAGCTGTTGTTCCTTTTCCAGGTGTATATTCGATGTGGATTTTGTCTCCGTCTTTAAATTCTCCTTTGAAGAATCCCATAAACTTCTTTATTTCAGCGTCTGTCGCTTTTCCATGACTTGCTTTCCCAAAACCTTCTTTTACTGTTTCAACAAATTTATCGCGTGTCACCTTGTTAGACACCAACTGGAGGTGAATCCCCATTTCAACATCATCATTAATAATCTTATTTGCATCCATTGAAGGTCGACGTAGATACAACGCCGCTACATAGAGGTCGAATGTATACTTTTCACGTAATCCAGATCCATTGTATAATAAGGTCTTTCCGTTGATGGTTGTTTTCGCGGGAAACGTTACTCCTGCAGTTGTTCGCTTTTGAGCATGTACTGACCCAAATGAGAAACCAATAAAACAGATAAACAGTAATCCTAAGTTTTTCATATTATTATATTTTTATTTTTGTTAACACAAAGTACTAAGAAATAATCATACCAACTATGAAATTTAAGCTATTTTCAATCTTCGCACTTGCAATTTTCGCCACTTCTTCATGTTCTGACCCAGATGCATGGGACGATGAAAAGAAACAAGTCCTAATCGACAAATGCGACACAGAAATATACGATTGTGACTGCTACGTTAAAACAACTGTCGAAGCGTTCCCAAAAGCGCAAGATTATAATAAAACACTTGAAAACGAATCTGCAAACGCAGATGCAGTAGAAGCATACTACCAAAAATTAGATGGATGCATGACTGAGTAAGTCACTTAAGTCAACTTCAAAAAATTATGTAGAATATCTTTTCCATTCGGAGTCATCACAGATTCCGGATGGAATTGTACACCGTACAGTTTACGCGATATATTTTCTATCGCCATGATTACACCAGATTCCGATCGCGCGGTTACTGTGAACTCTCCCTTCTCCTCTATTGCCCAACTGTGGTACAGTCCAACACTTATTTCAGAAGGTAAATCTTGAAACAACACCGAAGATTCACACCGTATTTTTTCCGAAACACCATGTTTCACTTCTTCCTGATTGTACAGCGTCCCTCCGCATAATTCTGCAATCGCCTGCATTCCCAGACACACGCCAAGTACTGGAATTTTTGAATCAACCCGTTCGAGGAATTCTTTCATATGCCCCGCATCGCTCGGTAAACCAGGACCTGGAGAAAGCACGATTTTATCGTATGTATCAATTGTCGAAATTGATTCGTTATTCCTCTTAACATCCACCGACATTCCTAATCCAGTTAGGTAGTGTTCAAGGTTGTACGTGAAGGAATCAAAATTGTCTAAAAGCAGTATTCGTTGCAAGAACTATATATTTAGTAAACTTGTACAAAATTACACAGTTGAAAAAGGTTATACAAATTCCAGGCGCTCCAGCACCAATTGGTCCATACAGTCAGGCTGTTTTGGTAAAGGATACCTTATACGTATCTGGACAAATCCCCATAGATCCGCAAAGCGGAGCAATAATTGACGAATCCATTGAAGCTTCCACGCATCAAGTAATGAAAAACATCTTGGCGTTAGTAAACGAAGCAGGAATGACAGTCGATAATATTGTAAAATGCAGTATTTTTCTCGACGATCTCAATAATTTTGATCGCGTGAATCAAGTTTATGCTACGTACTTCCAAGACGCTCCACCTGCGCGTGAAACCGTTCAAGTCTCTCGCTTACCTAAAGATGTAGCCGTTGAAATTTCTTGCATCGCTGTAAAGTAACAGTATTGAATCAGGACAAAACATATACGTTTAAACTAAGTGTGATCATTGTCAACTACAATGTTGAGCACTTCTTAGATCAATGTCTTGATTCGGTTCGGCGTGCCAGTAAAAATGTATCTCTCGAAGTTTTAATTGTCGACAACAAATCGGTTGACGGCTCCCTAGAGATGCTCTCGAAAAAATATCCCGAGTACACACTCATTGCGAATGAAGACAATGTTGGTTTTTCGAAGGCCAACAATCAAGCCATGCGCATTGCCAAAGGTGAATACATTCTTCTCCTTAATCCGGATACCGTTGTTGCTGAAGATACGTTCACGAAGGTCATTCAGTTTATGGATGAGCATCCAAACGCAGGAGGATTAGGCGTTCACATGATTGACGGTAAAGGAAACTTTTTGCCTGAATCCAAACGAGGGCTCCCAAAACCAATGGTCGCGTTCTACAAGATCTTCGGGTTATCAAAACTGTTTCCGAAATCAAAACGGTTTGGACAATATCATTTGGGACATATTTCTGAAGATGAAACTAGCAAAATAGATGTACTCAGCGGTGCATTTATGTTGATGCGCGCAACTGCACTGGAAAAAGTAGGTTTACTCGACGAAGATTATTTCATGTACGGAGAAGATATCGATCTTTCTTATCGTATTCAAAAAGGAGGCTTCGACAATTATTATTTTCCAGAAACCAGTATCATTCACTACAAAGGAGAAAGCACCAAAAAAAGTTCGGTCAACTACGTCTTTGTCTTCTACAAAGCCATGGTCATTTTTGCGCGCAAGCATTTTGCGGGGAAGCAAGCCGGATTGTTTTCATTTCTCATCAACACGGCGATTTACCTTCGTGCGTTTATGGCAGTGGTCAGCCGCGTAGCCAAACGTCTCTTCTTCCCCTTGTTTGATTTTGCTTACGTAACAGTTGGTTTGTTCGCGCTTACGAACTATTGGAAAATGTCCAACATTGAATTTCCAGAAGAACTCATCCGCTATTCGATACCCATTTATGCATTTGTATGGATAGCCACCTCTTTTTTTAACGGAGGATATGACTTCCCCGTCAAATTATTCAAATACGTCAAAAGTGTACTTATTGCTACTTTGATCATTTTAGTGGCGTACGCCATTTTACCGAAAGATTACCAATTTTCTCGCCTATTCATCTTTACAGGTGCCTTGTGGGTGTTGACCTACTTCTTTATCTCCCGCATCTTTTTGCACTTTGCCATCGGAAAACACTACCGCTTATTCAAGTCTGGGAAACGCTCTTTTGCCGTGGTGGCTGAAGAAAACGAATTCGACCGAATCAACAACTTATTATCACAAACACATTCGAACATACAATATGTTGAACGGGTTGATACATCCGAAGCACACGTACCAAATTTGAATGAAATTATCTTTTCTGCTCGTGACAATAGTTATGGTACAATCATTCGACACATGCGTAATTGGAAGTCGAACGACCACGATTTCAAAATTGCACCACCAAATGGACATGTTCTCATTGGAAGTAATTCAATTGACACCGCTGGAGACGTATACATCTTAAACATCAACACCTTAAGCAGTACAGAAAATGTGCGCAAAAAGCGACTGTTCGATATTTCTGCCTCCATTTCATTCATCCTATCCCTTCCTGTGAGTATTTTTCTTGTTGAGAACAAAGGACAGTTTATTCAATCCATTTTTCAAGTCCTTACAGGCAAGTACACCTTCATTGGATACACTGATACTGAGATGAAAACAGACATCCGTCTACCCAAAATGAAAGTTGGATTAATTTCTCCTAGCGAAGCGATTGATGCATCCAACGACTCCATTCGTGAAAAATTGAACCTGCTCTATGCCCGAGACTATTCCATGAGAAAAGACTTCTCGATCTTGATCAAATCATGGAAAAAACTGCAAGTTTCTGAGGTTTGATTTAACCGAAAAATACACTATTTTTGTCGGCATACTAAAAAGCAACGTGATCATTTAATTTTATGGCTCAGATTGAAATCAAACTCCCGAAAATGGGTGAAAGTGTTACAGAAGCGACAATCACAAACTGGTTGAAGAATGTTGGTGACACAGTAAGCATGGATGAACCTCTAGTTGAGGTGGCAACTGACAAAGTAGATAACGAACTTCCATCGGAAGCAGAAGGAGTTCTCATCCAACAATTGTTTGAAAAAGATCAAGTAGCCCAAGTGGGTGACGTTATCGCGATCATTTCAACAGACGGGGATGCTGCTCCAGCTCCAGAAGCAGAAGTAAAAGATGCAGAACCAGAGAAGAAAGTAGTAGAAGAAATCGCTGCTTCTATCTCTACGGCAGTTGAAACAGTGAACGGAGCAGCAACAGCTGCACTTGACAAAACAGGACCTTCTGGTAAATTCTATTCTCCACTTGTACGCAGCATTGCGAGCAAAGAAGGAATTTCGATGGCGGAACTTGAAACAATTGACGGTTCTGGTCAATCTGGTAGAGTGACCAAAAAAGATATTTTAGCTTACATCGATGGTGGTAGAACATCTTCTGCTCCAGCAGCAGAAGTAGCAGCGTCTGCACCTGCATCGGCTCCAACTCCAGCAAAACAAGCAGCACCTGCAGCAGCATCAACTGGTGACGGTGGATACTTTTCGAATATCAAACCGATGGCCGTTACGCCAAATCCAGGAGACGAAATCGTTGAAATGGATCGCATGCGTAAACTCATTTCTGATCACATGGTGATGTCGAAGCATGTTTCTCCACACGTAACAAGTTACGTAGAGGCAGACATGACAGCGATTGTAGAATGGAGAAACAAAGTAAAGAAAGACTTCATTGCACGTGAAGGTGAAAATATTACGTTCACTCCGATCATCATGGAAGCTGTGATTAAAGCGATCAAAGACTTCCCAATGATTAACGTTGCTGTTTCTGGTAACAATATCGTGAAGCGTAAGGATATCAATATCGGTATGGCCACTGCCCTACCAACTGGAAACTTGATTGTTCCTGTTATTAAACAAGCTGACCGTTTGAATTTGACTGGTTTGACTAAATCAGTGAACGAATTGGCAAACAATGCGCGTAACAATAACTTGAAACCAGAAGATATTTCCGGTGGAACATATACCATTACAAACGTTGGAACCTTTGGAAACGTGATGGGAACTCCTATCATCAACCAGCCTCAAGTTGCTATTCTAGCTTTGGGAGCAATTCGTAAAGTTCCTGCAGTAGTGGAAACTCCTGACGGAGATTTCATTGGAATCAGACATAAAATGTATCTCTCTCACTCCTACGATCACCGAGTTGTAGACGGTGCACTTGGTGGACAATTTGTTCGTCGTGTTGCTGACTATCTAGAGCAATTCGATCCGAATAGAGAATTATAAATTTAAATCCCTACACTATGCGTTTAACACTTGTCAGCCTACTCCTCTCTATACTTCCTCTTTCTGTTTTCGGACAGTTAACGGAATACGAGGTAAGAAACATGGTGGAAACGGCATCTGAGCAAGAGTTGGTTATCGCCTGCTCTCAAATGATGCAAGAAAACTACCTCTACAATGCGGAAATTGTAGCAGATAAGTTGTTAACGATTAAGCCAACGAGCCCGAACTACAATTACCGAAAGGGATACATTGTGTTGGCGGCGCGTACGGATTTTGAAGTGGCCATGCGTCATCTTCAATTAGCCATTGTCGATACGGACGTGAATTATGATATGTATTCTGCCCGTGAGGAAAGCGCTGCGGTAGATGCATTTTACCATTTGGCGAGATGCTATCATTTGAATGAGGAAATCGACAAAGCACGTGAGTATTACCAGAAATTCATTGATGAATCATCAAAGAAATCGGGTTTAATTGACGATGCCAAATTGGGCTTGATTCAATGTGACGTAGCGGAATACAATCTTTCACATCCGAAAACGGCAATTGTTCGCAATATCGGAAGTGAAGTGAACACGAAAATGGCAGAATATTCGCCAGTTATTTCGTTGGATGGTAACTCTTTGTACTTTACATCGCGTCGACCATGGGGAGACGATAGCTCAGAAGAGTTTAAAGACCCAATGTTGAATCAGTACACCGAAGATATCTTCGTAAGTTACCTTGATTTCGATGGTCAATGGACTTCTCCTGAAAAATTGGCTTTCTGTCGTAACGATTTCAACGAAGCAACGATTGCTGTCAGTTCGGATGAAAAGCAAATTTACGTGTACGAAGATGCAACAGGTGGTGGTGACATCTACTACTCTGACTTCGCGAACAACCGTTTTGATGAATTGAACGAGCTTGATTACACAGATGTTAATACCAAATATTGGGAAACACACTGTACAATGACTCCTGATGGACAAACAATGTACTTCGTTTCTCAGCGTCCAGGTGGATTCGGTGGACGAGATATCTACCGAATTGTTCGTCTTCCAAATGGTGAATGGAGTAAGGCTCAAAACATGGGACCTACTATCAACACACCTTACGACGAAGATTCTCCTTACATCGATGTAAATAACAAAACCTTATACTTCGGTAGTAATGGTCCGAAGAGTATGGGAGGATTCGATATTTTCGTTTCGTTTAAAGACAACGAAGGTGTTTGGTCTGATCCTGTAAACATGGGAACTCCAATAAACTCAACAGGTGACGATTTATTTTACACAACAACAATTGATGGACTTCGTGGTTACCTGACTTCGTTCCGAAAAGGAGGATACGGAGAAAAAGACATCTACGAAATTCAAAACGATTACCTTGGAAACTACCCATACAGTACTCTTCAAGGATCGTTTATTCCATTGCATGACGGTATGGTTTTACCAGACGATTTATCCGTGAAACTCATTTGTCCAAGTTGTGATCTTGAGAAAAACAGAGAATCAGACCTCCGTGTAAAAAACAACGGATACTTTAGCGTACTTGAGCGTTGTAAAGATTACACGATTGAGTATTACGATGGAGATGGAAAGCTGATGAGCTCGGAAACCTTCACTACTGCTTGTAATTCTGAGAATGAAGAGCTAGAGAGAAACCATTATGTAGGCGACTACATTCTTAACATGAGTGTTGTGGTACTCAATGCTGAAGATAACAATCCTGTTGGTGGAGCAAAAGTTGAAATTCTTGCAGTTGAAGACGGTTCCGTGAAACGAACATATGAAATGAACGATGATGGTACGAAGGCTTTGGACTTGATCAAGGACAAACAACCTGGAGAGCGTATCCATTATGATGTTCGTGTATCAAGCCCTGGTTTCATTACACAGACCTTCCCGCTCGATACATTGCTTGGAACAGAAGGAACATTGAACTTGGAATACTTACTTCAACGTTCTGACCTCGGTGGTGAATTGACTGCTAAGTTCGACATCAACCCTATCTATTTTGATTTGGATAAATCAAATATCCGCCCAGATGCAGCCCTCGAGTTGGATAAGATTGTGAAGATTATGAACGAGAATCCTACATTGAAAATTGAGTTAGGATCTCACACAGACTGTCGTGCTTCGAAAGCCTACAACCAACGTCTGTCTCAACGAAGAGCTGTTTCTTCCGCAAATTACATCAAGAAAAGAATTACCAATCCTGAACGTATCTACGGAAAAGGATACGGTGAAACACAACTCTTGAACGGATGTGCGTGTGAAGGAAACGTGAAATCTGATTGTTCAGATGAAGAACATCAATTGAACCGTCGTACCGAATTCCGCATCGTAGAATAGAAAGATTCTTCGATTCAAATAATACTAGGAGCAGTCAATTTCAGTTCGCGCTGAATGTGTACTGCTCCTTTTCTTTTGTAACATTATTAGTTAATCAGCGTAAACACAGTACTAAAACGTGTGATAAACTATTAATTATGGTTCAATCTACAAAACTACTACTCGTCTTAGTGACGATCCTTTTTTCGTTTCAAAGTCAGAGTCAACAGGGATATATGACTGAGTCGGAAGTCCGCGAAATGGCGGCCAACTCCAACGAAAATCAATTAGTGATGCAAGCATCCATGCTCATGCAGGAAGGCTACCTCTACTACTCTGAAATTTTGGTCGACCGCCTTTTGGAATTAAATCCTGAAAGCTCCAACTACAATTATCGGAAGGGATTTTTGTGTTTAACGATCCGAAAAGACTACCAAACGGCCATTCCTCACCTCGAAAAGGCAATTCTGGATACCGATCCTAACTATGATATGTATTCGTCCAAAGAGAAAAGTGCTTCCGTAGATGCGTTCTTCCACTTGGGAGCTTGCTACCATTTGAATGAAGAAATAGACAAAGCGGAACTGAATTACAATAAATTCAAGGAATTGTCCAAAAACTCTTCGGAACTTCTCCCTGTTACCGATGTTCGATTGGCACAGTGTATTCAAGCGAAAAAACACATGACCAATCCCATTGAAGTTTACCTCAAGAATTTGGGAGGTCCCGTAAACACAGAATTTCCAGAATACAGTCCGGTTATTTCTCTTGATGGATCAGCATTGTATTTTACATCGCGTAGACCATGGGCGAATAATGAGACTGAATCGTACAAAGATCCTCGAATCAACCAGTATCCAGAAGATGTGTACGTGAGTTATGTAGATGAAGACTCCGTGTGGTCGACACCGAAACGTTTGGAATTCTGTAAAGCGATTCAAAACGAAGCCACCATTGCGATCAGTTCAGATGAACGAAAAATCTACATTTACGAAGATTCCACTGGAAACGGAGATATCTATTACACCGATTTCTATCACGCCAAGTTTCAGGATATTCAATTGTTGGATGTAAAAGACATCAATACGAAGTATTGGGAAACGCACTCCATGATGTCGCACGATAAAGAGACCTTCTATTTCGTTTCTGACCGTCCTGGTGGATTTGGTGGACGCGATATTTACATGGTGAAACTCAAAAGTCGCAAAGGAAAAGATGATAAATGGGGTGATCCTATTAACCTTGGGCCTTCCGTGAATGGACCTGGAGATGAAGACGCTCCTTTCATTTCTGTCGACAACAAAACGCTTTATTTTGCTACCAATGACGGGCGAAGTATCGGAGGATTCGACATTATGCGAACAGTGTTACAGGATGACAAGGAAACATGGAGTCAAGCCGAAAACCTTGGATATCCATTTAACTCAACCAACGACGACATCTTCTACACCACTACCCTAGATGGAAGCAAAGGATACATGACTTCTTTCCGAAAAGATGGAAAAGGAGAAAAAGACATTTACGAGATTCATAATGATTACCTCGGTTTGAAAGACATCGCCGTGTTGAAAGGATTGATCAAAACAGTTGATAACAAACCGATTCCAGAAGATTTCGCGATTAATGTAAAGTTAGTTTGTATCGATTGTGATCCTGACGAAAACCAAAAATTGGTGTATCCACGTTTGCGCGACGGGAAGTTTCTCAGTGGATTGGTTCCATGTAGAACTTACCAGTTAGAATATACAGACATCGGTGGTGAAAAAATTATGGGAACCGATGGATTTACAACTTTCTGTGATACGAGCTATCAAGAAATTTACCGTGAGATGCTGATCGACGTTGACAAGCGCACGATTGTGATTCCACCTGACACTACAGACATTATCGAGCTTGATACAGTTGTTGTGGCTGATTGTCCGAACCTCGAATTCATGCACTATTTCGAATACAATAAGAACAAACTCAACGTGAAACGTGGCGATTTAAAGAAATTCGTGAAAGAAGTCGAAAAACAACTGGTTGAAAACTGTCGAGATGAAGTAACCATCAACGTCTACTCTTCTGCTTCGCATGTTCCAACAAAAACCTACGTTTCGAACGAAAACCTTACACGTATCCGTGCGGAGAACATGAAATACGATCTGATTTCGTACTTCGAGGGCGACGAGCGATTCAAAGGGAAAGTTAACGTGGTTATCGTGACAGCAATTGTTCAAGGTCCTGAATACGTGCAAGACGCCAAGAACAAGAAAAAGTACGGCCCTTATCAATATGTTGGTCTGAAAACAGAATAAACACCCAAACATTATATCCTATCCCGGCTTTGCATTTCAAGGTCGGGATTTTTTCATCTTGCAGAAATTGCGGCATCGTTCGTTTCCCTCGACGATTGTCGTTATCTTTGCTCAAACGCTAAAGCATGAATATTTCTTTAAAAACACCACTCGCCATTCTTGACATTGAAGCTACAGGACTGAGTATCACCTCGGATCGCATTGTAGAACTTGCCATCATTAAGGTCTTACCTACGGGCGAGCAAGAGGAATTCGTGCGCAGGGTAAATCCACAAATTCCAATTCCTGCGGAAGTTACTGCCATTCATGGAATTTCAGATGAAGATGTGAAAGACGAACCAACCTTTGCTGAAATTGTTCCAGAATTAGAAGCGTTTTTGGGAGATGCCGACTTTGCAGGATATAATTCAAACAAGTTCGACCTTCCCCTACTCGCTGAAGAATTGCTTCGTGCAGAAAGTACCATTGATCTTTCAACGCGAAAACACGTAGATGTTCAGAACATTTTTCACAAGATGGAACAGCGAACGTTGATCGCAGCCTATAAATTCTATTGCAATAAAAATTTGGAAAACGCTCACACAGCGATGGCAGATGCTAAAGCGACGTGGGAAGTACTCGATGCACAAATTGGACATTACGATGAAGTGCAAAGCGACATGGATTTTCTAGATGAGTTTTCTCGCTACGGAGATGTGAAACGCGTTGATTTCGCGGGTAGACTTGCCTACAATAAAAAGGGAGAAGTCGTTTACAACTTTGGGAAGCACAAAGGGAAAACGGTGAAAGACGTCGCAAAAACAGAACCTGGTTACTACGGCTGGATGATTGATGCTGACTTCCCGCTGCATACGAAGCAGTGTTTGAGAAAGGAAATGGATAAAATCAAGGCGGAACGTGAAGCCCAAAAAGAGCAGCGAAAAGCGAATGAAGCCGAAAATTATCAAGCAAAACTCGATGCCCTCAAGAATAAATTCAACTAAATGAAAATTATTTGTATCGGTCGAAATTATGCCGACCACGCGAAAGAAATGAATTCGAATGTTCCTGAAGTTCCGATGTTCTTCATGAAAGCTGACATTTCGCTCTTGCGACCAGGAACGCCCTTCTTCTACCCTAGTTTTTCCAATGATATTCACTACGAATGTGAAGTTGTTGTAAAAATTGATCGTGTAGGAAAGAACATTGCAGAGCGTTTTGCACACAAATATTATTCTGAAATTGGATTGGGAATTGATTTCACTGCACGCGATTTACAAGCTGAGTGCAAGAAAAAAGGACATCCCTGGGAAATCGCTAAATCGTTTGAAGGAAGCGCAGCAATTTGCAAGGAATTTATTCCTGTGGAAGGAATTGACGTGAATAAGCTGTCATTCTCCATGACACAAAACGGGAAAACCGTTCAAGAAGGATCAACTGACTCTATGATTTTTTCGATTGATCAATTGATTTCATACATCTCAAAATTCATGACACTCAAAAAAGGCGATTTGATTTACACTGGAACTCCTGCTGGCGTTGGACCGATTGCCATTGGTGATGAGTTGAAAGGATATTTTGGCGAGAAAGAAATGTTCCGTGTATTGGTGAAGTAGGTTTCTGAGGATCGATCGCATTGCAGGAACTCGTTGTTGTAGAACGATTGTCGCGTTAGTGATTGAAAAGGAAAACCCGCAATGAGGCACGAGTGAGGATTTGGAATGTAAAGCACGCCCGAAAGGGAACGCCCTAAAAAAACAAAAGAACACCTAACAAAACTGAGTAGCATTCAGGAAACTTTGGAAAATCCAAGAAGACTGAGGTTTTCGAAGTCCGATCTCTTCTACTTCCCTGTTCCTTTAAAAATGATCAATACCGTATACAGCATGATCTTAAAATCGAGGGAAAGCGTGCGGTTCTTCAAGTAGAGCAAATCGTATTTCATTCGCGCCAGCATTTGATCGACATTCTCGGCGTAGCCGTATTTTACTTGTCCCCACGAAGTAATTCCAGGTCGAACTTTTGTCAGTTGATGGAATTGAGGTTCTACTTCAGCGATTTGATCAATGTAAAACTGTCGTTCTGGACGCGGTCCAACAAGCGACATATCTCCCACCAACACGTTCCAGAACTGCGGGAATTCATCCAAACGGGATTTACGCATAAAACGTCCAATTTTGGTGATTCGCGGATCATTTGATGACGATAATTGCGGTCCTGCTTTTTCGGCATCCGTAACCATCGTTCGGAATTTTATGATCTTGAATGCCACACCATTCTTCCCAATACGCTCCTGAAAAAATAAAATAGGACCTGGAGAAGACGTCTTTACCAGAATCCCAAGCACGATAAACACAGGTGTCAACAACACCAGGGCAATTGCCGAAGCAACGATATCAAAAATACGTTTTGTGATGATTTGCCAAATCGGCATTACATCCGTATTCACTTCAATTAAAAGCGCGCCAAAGATGTTGTTCATTTTTACCGTTCCCGACAAAATATCGTACATATCTGGAAGAATTTTGATTTTGACATCTCCTCCTTCCAATCGAGAAATAACATTTCGAAGCTTGTCGTGCTCTACACTTTCCACCGCGATAATCACTTGCTCGATCTGGTTTGCACGCAAAATCGATTCCACATCGTCGATGTGCCCGAGATACGTCAATTTCGATTCCAATTGGCGATCGACACCATTCAAATTGATAAACCCGACAAAGGTATTTCCTGTTCCCTTGGGCAATCCTTCAATTTCATTGTACACATCAATTGCTCGCTCACTTCCTCCGATAATCATGGTTCGGAAACCTGCCTTGCGCTTATGGATACGCCGAACGATACTACTCACCAACAACATTCGTGGAAGAAAGGTGAAGGAGAAATGAATTGCAAAGAGTAAGAAAACGGAAGTATAGTATTGCTTGTACCCGTTGATTTCATCATCTAGAAGGAAAACGAAGAAGAGCAGCACTACTCCAATTACCGTCCCCACAAAGGTCAGATTGAAAATTTTGATTCGGTGTAAGCGCCGCACGTCGTGATAGGTTCCTTGCAAAAGATACAGAAACACCCAAGCAATTGGAATAAAGAGCACGCCGTAGTAAAACGACTCGTTGACATTGAATTCAGCGAGTTCTAATTTCACCTTACGAACATAGTAGAAAGAACCCCAAGCAACAGCTGCTGCAATCCAATCTATTAGTACCAACAAGAAAGTTAGTAAGCGTGCGTTCATTTAGAAATGGACTACTTTGATGTTATCAATATTAACTTCTCCATTGGTTTCTTCATCATCCAGCAAAGCTCGGAAAGATAAACGGAACTGAGCTGAAGGATCAGACCCTCCAATAATTTCTCTTAGTTCAATGTAGATTTTTTTCCACCTCACCTCTGACTCCTCCTGAGGATTCATTTGAATATTTGGATTATCCACTGTTCCACTTGGACTGACAGCGAGCAGCCCTGTAGTTACACGATTTGTATTGTGATAATCAACTTCGAGGTATACATCTGACCCTCGCGGAAGTTCCAACACATCTCCACCTCCTTTTGAGTAGGCCAACCATAGATATTCTGTTTCATCCAAGTTGATGCGTGCAAATGCATTTCCGTTGATCGCAGGGTCCAAAACAGCTGGATCGTTCGATGTCGTCAATGAAGTCAAAGAGGTCGGATCGTCCTCAAATTTATTTCCGACATTCTCAAAGTCTTCAATCCAGAACTCCGTAGTCGATAAATAACTTGTAACAGGATCAATGGTAACCGTTTCGTTTTCCATAAAATTGGTTGTAATCTCCATTGCCTGCAAA
The DNA here is from genome assembly GCA_013373595.1 of Flavobacteriales bacterium. GTDB lineage: Bacteria > Bacteroidota > Bacteroidia > Flavobacteriales_D > Crocinitomicaceae > UBA4466. The sequence continues at coordinate 15,398 of JABXHO010000068.1, forward strand.
AAGGGATAAATTTTCTTTGTTGATGAAATTCCGTTATTCCAAATAGCAGGATACACACGAACTTTCTTTTCTCCTGAATACAACACAGGAACTCTACATGGCACCTCGAATACACCAACAAATTCATTACCAATATACACCCAAGCATCCGTAATGTTGTGCGTCAAAACTCCTGAAGGATTCCCAAGAGGATTGGATTCTAATTGCCATTCGTTAATTTCCAACCAAACTGGATCTGGATTGTTCTTAACGCATGAACTCGCTATAAAGATGAGCCCGATTAGGGTAAAAATATGTTTCATAGTTATCAGTAGTCCTTGAATAACGTTGGAAATATCGGCTTATTGCCCAACCAAATTAGTTGACACTTTTAATTTTTGGACAATTTTTTGAGCTACGTCGAGCGCCAAATATCCATCTTCCAGTGGAACAATTGGTGTTGTGTCGTTTACGATCGCATCATGGAAAGTTGACAGCTCTTCTTTGATCGCATTGACGGGTTCCAATTCTGGTTTATCGAACAAAATTTTCTTCGTCGGTTTATCATCTCCCAAATCAAAAACGATGTCGAATGGATCTGGTTCCCCTTCAATATCGATCATGCTGACCACTTCTAGCTCCTTCTCAAGGAAATCAACGCTGATATAGGCATCTTTCTGGAAGAAACGCGATTTACGCATATTCTTCATTGAAATTCTACTTGCGGTGAGATTGGCCACACATCCATTTTCAAACTCGATGCGTGCATTGGCAATGTCTGGTGTATCGCTAACAACGGAAACTCCCGATGCTGAAATGCGTTTTACGGGCGACTTTACAACACTCAAAATAGCATCTAAATCGTGAATCATCAGGTCCAAAACAACTGGAACATCTGTTCCACGCGGATTAAACTGAGCCAATCGGTGCGTTTCAATAAACATCGGCTTATTGAAATATGGAATCGCTGCTTGAAACGCAGGATTAAAGCGTTCTACATGTCCTACCTGCACCTTTACACCTGCTTCATGTGCCAGATTGATCAGTTTTCGCGCTTCCTCAACCGTTTCTGTAACGGGTTTTTCAATAAATACGTGCTTACTTTTTCTGAGTGCAGACGACGCACAGCTAAAATGCGAAAGTGTTGGTGTCACAATATCGATGCAATCAACCTCATTCAATAAGTTTTCAATCGAATCGAAGCGAGCAACATTATACGTATCAATGGCTGATTGCGCGTTTTCATCGCTTGGATCATAAAAACCAACGAATTCGTATTTATCGGATAGTTCGAGCAACAGTTTGATGTGAATTTTTCCGAGATGTCCAGCTCCCAGAACGCCAATTTTCAACATAGTTCAAGTATTTATTGCAAAAATAAAAGACAAGGACGGTTTTAGCATTGAAATACTGGATTGTTATTAACATTTTAACCTGAGTTGTTAGCGATCAGGCAAAATAGTTTCGAACTAATTCAAGTTGTTGTGCTGATTGAGGTCCATTTCTGAGTAAAACCCAGTTTCTTTTCCCGTATGAATCTTCGTGAGCAAGGTGATTTGTCCAGAGTGATAAGAGAAGTGCTCCATAACGTGAGCAATCGCTGAAAAGCCTGTTACTTTAAACCCTTGAATCGAGTGAATTGCCGTGATGTCTTCTTCTTTCAGCTCATTGAAACATCTTCCCAGTTGGGATTTGATATTCTCTAACAAAAAGATGAAATCACTTTTTCGAATGTTTTCTTGGACAACAAACTCTTGATCTCTATCACGATTATCGGGAAGTCCACCCAATCCTGAAAGAATCCATTGTCGTGCGTTTCCGCATAAATGCAAAATTTGACAACCTGCAGGAGGAATGGTCGCATTTGGAGAAGACCATAATTGTTTTTCGTCGAGCATAGTCAAACATTTATAGATACGCGCATATGATTCTTCAAACACGCGTTGTTCAAACTCTTGTACTAAATGTTTTTTTAAGCTCATTTCCAGTTGATTTGTTTCATTGAAGTGAAATTAAAAAAAAAATACGATTTCATTGTGTAGAATGTATCTGGAAAAATATATATTTGCATCCGCTAAGCGAGCGAGTTTAGTTTGAAAAATGCATGAGGTTTATCACCGTCCGAAGTTATTTGGATTATTTAAACAGCATTTTCTTATATGGTGGTTGTAGCTCAGTTGGTTAGAGC